>CAYVFP010000035.1:1809-6270 GCA_964451055.1 Candidatus Woesearchaeota archaeon | reverse complement strand
CTTTAGATTCTTTAAACATTGTTTTTTTTAATAGCCAGGTTATCATTGCAAATAGAATTAAGAATAAAGCTATGTTTGCGACGATGTTTAAATTAAATGTTGGAGATGAAATCATTTTTTAATTATCTTAGTCTGAATCCCTGTCTTTTTGCAGTATTTTCTATTGCATTCATGGCTTGGATGTATCTATGCCTTTTGTGGCCTTCTTTAGTTCCTTTTTTTGGGATTCTACCATTATTTCTTTTTTGTATTTTTTGTATTTTTTTGGAATAGAAATTATACTTTTTTTGAAGTTCTTTTCTTGATCGTGTTCTCATTTCACGAGGGATTCTTTTTTTTGGTCCAAATCCTAGAAAATTTATAGAAGATTCTCCAGGACCAGGGACGTTTATGTTGTTGGTAGTGTTTATTATTGTACCATCTTGCATATCTTTATCTCTATTTTTCCACTTCAACCAGATTCCGAAAAGAAGAAGTACTGCCCCAAAGACCCCTATTGAAGCGTTAGCATAAACTAGCTTTAAAGCTCCAATTAAAAATAATCCCGCACCGAAAACTATTAGGGTTATTCCAAAGTCATATTTGGCCCAAAGGAAAATAAATGCAATTAAAAGTAGAATCCAGATTAAATTATATTGAAACATTGGGGGAAGATTTAAAGCGAACATTAAATCTGCTATTGAAAAGTTTGCACGAATTAACCCATAAACTGCAAGAAGGGCAGAAGAGATTGAAATTACAGTTAAGATTCCTTTAGATTCTTTAAACATTGTTTTTTTCAGGACAAATTGGATTATTGCGAATAGAATCAAGAAGATTAAAATGTAAGCAATAGCATCAGTGTTGAAGCTATTGATTATGTTGCTTAATGAAAAGTTTCCTAACATGCTTTGGTTAAGGATTTAATGTTTTTAAATTTTGGTTTAGGAAAGATTTTTGAGGTTAAAATGCAGCGCATCATAAGTTATTTAAAGTATCAACATATAGTACAATTGTACTAAAATGGATAACAATTTATTGATTTTAAAATGTTTGAATTATTTTGTTGAGAACCCTTATGATAAAGTTTACCTTAGAGAGTTTTCCCGTAAGATTCAAATTAGTTTGAACTCAACTCAGAGATTTTTAGATTTATTCCTTAAAGAAGGATTAATATTAGAAGAAAGAATTTCTAATCATAGGTATTTTAAGGCGAATCTTGATTCAGTTGTTTTTAGGCAAATTAAAAAGACTTTTTTTGTGAAGAGAGTAGTTGATTCAGGATTGGTTGGTGCTCTGGGAAAAATAAGTTCTAGTGTTATCTTGTTTGGAAGTTGTGCAAAAGGGACAAATGACTTGAAGAGCGACATAGACTTGGTTGTTATTTCAAAAAATAAAAAAGAAGTTTACGAGATTATTTCAAAATTTCAGAAAAAATTTTCTCAAGAGTTATCTCCCCATGTTTTTACTTTTTCCGAATGGAAAAAACAGAAAAGAGAAAACAAAGCTTTTTATGAGGATGTTGTTTCTGAAGGTATAGAGCTATCTGGAGAGAAGATAATATGAGTAGAGTTGAAGATTTAATTGAGAATAGAGAATTGAGGAAAGTTGGAGATAGTTTAGAGAAAGTAAAAAAGAGTTTGGAAATTGCAGAGGTAAAACTTGAAGATTCCAGAAAACTTTTTTCTGCGGGATTTTATGAGACTGCGTTTTTGACTGTCTATACATCAATGTTTCATGCTGCTAGGAGTTTGTTGTACAAAGATGGTTACCAGGAAAAAAGCCATTTCTCTGTTTATATTTATTTGCAAGAAAGATATGCAGAACACATTCCAAAGAGTTTGCTTTTATCATTCAATGAATTCAAAAATACAAGACACGAGATTCTTTATGGGTTTGAGGGAGATTATAAAAAGGAAGATGTTGAACAAGCAATCATGGATGGAGAAGAGTTTTTAGAGGAGGTTAAAAAATTGCATGACAGGGAAAAATAGTGTTTCTGAACAGAGGGCATTTAATGTCTTAGGAAATATAGCGATAGTTAATTTTCCTCTAGATATGAAAAAATCTGATAAAGTAAAGTTTGCAAAAAAAATTCTTGAAGAGAATAAGTCTGTTGAAACTGTTCTTGAAAAGTCTGGAAAGTTTAAAGGGCGACTTAGGAAACAAGAAACAAAGTTTGTTGCAGGAGTTAAGAACAAAGAAGTTTTGTATAGAGAGAATGGATGTGTTTTTAGATTTGATGTTGACGAAACCTATTTTTCTCCGAGATTAAGTAATGAGAGAAAGGAAGTTTCTAAGCTGATTGGAAAAGGAGATAAAGTTTTGGTTATGTGTGCAGGAGTCGGGCCTTATTCTATTGTGATTGCTAAAAAATCTCATGCAGAGAAAGTATATTCAAATGAGATTAATCGTAAGGCGAATAAATATGCAAAAATGAATATAGAAAGAAACAAAGTTAAAGATAAAGTTGCGCTTGTTCCAGGAGACATAAAAAAAGTTGCTCCTAAATTAAAAGATTCTGGTTTAAAATTTGATTCAATAGTTATGGCAAGACCCCAGCTTAAGGATAGTTTTTTAGATGAGGCTTTTATGGTTTCAAAACGGGGTACTAAAGTATTTTATTATGATTTTTGTATGGAGGAGGAGATTGATTCTAAAGTTGAAATGGTTAAACAAAAAGCTAAAGAAAATAAAAAGAAGATTAGAATTTTCGAGGTGAAGAAGGCAGGGAATATTGGGCCTTACAAATATAGAATAAGAATTGATTTTAAGGTTTTATGATTAATTTTTTCCTAAAATATCTTCTGTTTCTTGGTCTAAATCTTTTTCTAATTCAGAAGGTTTTGAATTTTTAAGGAGATTAGATATCTCTTGATATTTTTTTCCATCAAGGTTCTTTAAGGGAATCCCAAAATCATAGTTAAGCATTTGTTTTATTTCTTCACTCACTTTTTTGTTTATTTCGTAAATTTTTATTCCTCTGTTCCAAAGATATTTTTTGAGGTATTTTGTATTATCGTGTGTTTCCATTTTTAGAAATGTTTGTATTTTTTTAAAATTCTTTCTTTATATTTACTGCAGTAGGAGCTTCTCCTCCGTGCCAAGTGAATCGTGGACGGATTCTCATAGGATAAATTCTTTCGGAATTGTCGTCAAGAATTATCGCGGAACCTTTTAATGTTGGGAGGTTGTCCATGAATTTTTGGATTGTGTTTGTTAGATAAGTTTGCATTATATTGTTTAACGCGCCAATGTCTTGGGAAGAAGTTACCCTGTGCGAGATTACTAGATCGGATTGAGTCATTACATCTTTGTGGATTTGTCCAGGTTGCTGGGTTGCAAGAACCAATGAAATTCCTGGTTGTCTTCCTTCTCTTAGAATTTGGGTAAGCGCATCAGTTGCAATTGTTTTTTCGTTTAAGGGGAGAAATTCGTGAGCTTCGTCGATGAAGAGCCAAACTAAAGGAACATCTTTTTTTACAGCTGAACTAGAATAATCAAGTCTCTTTGTTATTGATTCTATTTCTTCTAATTTTCTAGAGAGCATTCTTTCATTGAAGAGTCTTCTTGAGATGAGGCTTATTACTAATGCTCGAACATTAAAAGCTCCAATTGAATTGTAAACACTTAAATCTAAAACTGTCGTCGCACCTGCAGAAATCAGGTCTCTGATTTTTGTTGGATCTTGATCCTCATCTGCAAAAAGTCCCCAGGTATCTGCCGCTTCAAACAATCCTATTGCTGCATTCTTTGTTTCTTTCTCGGATTTGTTATCTTTTTCTATTTCCTGAATTATACTTTTAATTGTAAATCTTTCTTTTTGGTTTTTCAGTTTGTGTAAAGATCTCTCTATTATTACAGAGACAGGATCAATCAATGAAAGCCCGAAAGTTATAATCCAGTCTTCAGCATTTAATTCTGAGACATCAAGAGCAAATTTTTCGTCTATTGGGATTCCTCTTTCTTCAAATTTTTGGTAATGTCCAAATGGAACAAATACTTTTGTGGGAAGGTTTTTTGATTTTAAATCCCATTCGTGTAAAAGTTCTTTGTCTTTTAGGTTTTCATATTTCATTGTCCAATAAATTCCCATTGTATCAAAGATTAAAGATGCAATATTCTCAGAAACTTCTTTTTCTAGACTTGTTAATTCTTCTGCTAAAACTCCAAGAGTATACGATTTACCAGACCCTCTTTTACCTGCGATTAAGATTACATGGCTTCTTGCTACGTCTAAATAGAGTTTGTTACTTAGGGAAGTGTATTGGCCCATTTTAACATATCCTTTTCCAATATAGATTAAACCTCTGTCACCTAACTTTTTTTTGTCTGAGGAATTTCTTCCAACGATAATATCATATGACATATTTTAGCTAAGAGAGAATTGTTTTTAATATTTTGTTTTATTTTAGTGTTTTGTCCAGAATAATAATCTTTAAATATTTCTTTAAACTGTAATTCTTAATGCCTAATAGCTCC
>CAYVFP010000035.1:0-1709 GCA_964451055.1 Candidatus Woesearchaeota archaeon | reverse complement strand
AATAATAATCTTTAAATATTTCTTTAAACTGTAATTCTTAATGCCTAATAGCTCCAGAAGAGATTTCTTGAGGAAAATTGGTTTTGGTCTAGGGGCTGCTGGCTTATATCATCTAGGAAGTTCTTGTGATCCTTCGGGTTCTGAGGATAATTTGGATTCTGGTTTTTTTGATAAAGATAAACAATCTTCTAATAGCTCCGGGAGTTCAGGCTCAGGTAGTTCTGGAGGAACTAGTTCTAAGAATTATTGGGAAAATTATTCTCCAAAAGGAATTGTTCATCCTCCGTATTCTGACCTTAAGTTTTGGACAGAAAAGAGAAAGAGTGATTCTGCATCTCAGGCAATAATGACTTCATTTGGAAGAGATATTCAGCCAGTTAAAATTTACAAGAAACATTATGGTGGTATGACTCTTCCTGTCGGGGAAGGAGCAGATGTTTTTCTCTCTCAGGATAAAGTTGATAGGAGAAGAAGCCTTCTTAGTGTATTTAACTATAGCGATAAATTTAGTGAACTTTGTTTTCCAATGGTTTTGCCTCCTTCAAAATTAAAATCTGCAGGGAATTCTCCTATAACTATGACTCTTCCTGCAGCGGACGACTGGGATAGCAGCTCTGGCCCGATAGGAGGAAAGCTTATCAACTTTCCAAATCCAGGATGGAATCCAGAAAAGTTAGATTATTATAATGATTCAATTTATATTGGGGATTGGTCTTTTAGTGATTTGAAAGATTTAGTTGGATTTAGTGCTAGGACTGCAGCCTTTTTTATCGATGTTTTTGGAGGTTCAGGTGCGGCAACGACCGCGATGTCTTATATTACCGTAGCAGGAGAATTATTTGATAAAACAGATGATTTGATTTCTGTTTGGAATAAGTTAAACCCAAATCATAAAATTGACAAGGACAAACGTTTCTCATTATTTCTTCCTTCTTCTGAATTAAATTCTAAAGCATATGCTACATTGATTTTAGGCGAGCCTGTTGGCTCTTCACTTAGAAATCAAGAGGAATCAATTCAAGACTTTATTGTTACTGAGCCTTATTTTTGGGCAGAGTTTAAAAATAGCTCAGGGGAAACTGGAACTGTAAAAAGTGTTCCTCTTGCTAAGTTGAAAGGAGAAGAAGTGATTAAGATGACTAATGATTCTAATTTTACAGAGTATTTTGGATATAATTCAAAAGGAGATTTATGTCATGTTGCAGAACATTATCCTGACTTGGGACTTATAGGTTATGAGGATATTTTGCCTCTTTATCCTGCTAGAATAAAAGTAGGAGATAAAGTTAATGCGAGTTCTAATATTTTCTTGGAGAATTATCCAGAAATAAAAGGACAAATTGATGTTACAGTCCAATATTTAGATAGAGAAATCGTTAATATTCCAGACCTTTCTACTTTTGGTTCTGCTTTTAGGGTCGCTTCAAATTATGTAATTAGATTTACTATCGATGGAGAAACAGTTGGGGGGAATTTTAATGATACTATTTGGTTGGCAAAAAATGTAGGAAAAATTAAGCAAGATTTTAATGGAGAAGTTAGTTACCTTCATGACTCAAGTGTTTTTAATAGGTTGGAGGACGGGACAAAAAGTGCAAGAATAAATGAAAATTCTTCTCGAGGGGTTTCAGGGCTGGTTAAAAAAATTATTGATTATAATCCTGCGCTTTTTGAAAAATACAAGAAATAAGAATAATTAAAATATTTTT
>CAYVFP010000034.1:0-6327 GCA_964451055.1 Candidatus Woesearchaeota archaeon | reverse complement strand
TAAAAGAGTAGGTCCTGCTAAAGGCGGGAGTTGGGAGGTTTTAGGATGATTGAGGCGATTAGAAAAATCCCAAATGAGATTTTAGACGGTCAATTAGAGAAAATAGAAGAAAATAAAGGAAGATCGAATCAAAAACAAAAATATTTGATAATATTGTTAGATGACAACTTTGTAATTAAGAAAAAATTAAAAGGAACATATGATGAGATTTCTGAAAAAGAGAATTTAAATGGTCTTAGTAAAGACCTGATTAAAAATTCTTTAGATTATATTTATAATGGTAGGAAGGGATTTGGAGGGCAATTTGGTCTTTATACTTGCTCTCCTTTCCATATTAAATTGGGAGAGAAGATTTTAGAGTTTTTTGAATCAGAACCAAAGGAGGGAAAAGACAAAATCCAGAAAAGCAAAGAAGCATTAGCTAATTCATCTCTTTTTAGTAAATTTGAAAAGAATAAAATTTCAAATATGTGGCAGAATCTAAAAAATAATTTTCTGGAGTTTAAAGGAGAATTTAAACTTGATAAGGGAGATATAATCGTTTTTATTCCAGAAGAAGAGGAAAAAATAAAATATTTCAAAGAAGAACATCAAAAGTATTTGGAAGAGGTTGAGTTGAGGAATAAAATAGATGAAGAAAATTTTGCTAAATTTCCTTTTGATATTTATGAAAAATTTAATCCAAAACATAAGATCCTTTATTCTAAATTTAGCAAGGACCAAATTTACCAGGAAGAAGATTTTAATTTGATTCCAAATGAAATTTCTGAGAAAATGGAAAAATTCAAAATGATATTAGAAAAAGGAAATTATAGAAAAGTTCTCCCTCTTCCCCTTTTTGAGGCAAATACGAACATCTATCAAATTTGTTTCAATGATAATTCTCTTTTAAGAAAATTACAAGAAATCTATAAGGAAAACAACAATAAGCCCTTCAACTATGTTTTGATATCATCAAACGATGACGGATACAGATTTGAAAATATTATTAATTTTAATTTTAAAGTTGATAGCTTAATCAATAAGTCAATTTATGACCTAAAATTCAATGAACATAAATTCAAGAACGAAATAAATATAATAGATAACAAAGATAGAAAACATGAGAGGTTTGAACTATTATTTGATATTGCTTCCATATTTTGGGTTATAAGGAATGAAGAAAAAAACGAATATAGACAAATGTCTTTCTTTAGACCGGAAATAAAAAATAATGCATTTTTAGATAGAAAATTAAAAGAAAATTCTGAATCGATAATAAATCAAATTTTTAAAAACAATAATGAATTTATTAATTTTAGATTATCGAAAATTATAAATAGTGTCTTGAATGAGATTTTACATAGTGGAGAAACACAGAAACAATTTTCTTATCCCTATGGGATGAAGAAACTTCTCTTACTTTCATTAAAATATGAAACAAAAAAAGAAAAAATGAAATCAAAAGAACTGAAAGAAATAGAAGACAAACTTAAAAAATTTAGGGAAAATAGTAATTTGGATGAGATAGAAAGTGATTTTGAAGCATACTTATATGCTGGACTAATATTTAAACATCTTGTTAGTGCAAGTGCTTCTGGAAAAACAGATTTGGAAATTGCGAGCAAATCTTTACTTTCTGTTTCTACAACAAAGCAATTAATTGATAAAATGGTATTATTAACAACACAATATTCACACAATCTAAAAGTAAATCCAAAAATGTGGGGCGAGATGAACAGGGCATTACTTGAACATGAATTTCAAGATGAAAGAGTAAAAAACAATCTGGTTCCTTTCTTTATTGGGTATTATTCTGATTTTTGGTTGAGCACTGAAAAACAGGAAAACTTAAATAATGGGGAAACTAATTAACAAAATGGCAGATAAAATAGATAAAAGTTATAATGGGTTATTAGTTGTCAAAGCAAGAAATGGGAATTTTAATGCAGGATTTGATGGAAATCCAAGAGTTCTTCCTGACGGCACCATTTTTGCAACAGATAAAGCATTGAAATATTGTGTAAGGGAATATTTATCAACTTTTAAGGATGAGCCTATTTTTGTTAGAAGAAATAGATACATGAAAAAATTTAAAGAGGGAAATAAGGGTGAAAAGATTCTTTATTCTTATGACACTTTAGAAGAAAATTATGAACATAAATTTGAAAAATGGAAAGATAAATTATTTGATAATCTTAATAAAGAAAAAATTTGGGAAGATGAAAACATTATGAATATTTTGAAGAAGTTTCTCGATATAAGGTTATTCGGGGTTGTGTTTTCTCCAAAAGGTAAGAAGAAGAATATCTCATTAACTGGACCTGTTCAAATTAGTTATGGGGTTAATAAATTTGAGGATTCTAATATTTATCCAGTCCAAATTTTAAGTCCTTATAGAAATGAAAAAGACAAAGTTAAAAATGAAAAGGATGTGGAAGAAGTAGTAAATACAACAATTGGAAATGAAGCAAGATCGGATGAGGTTTATTATGTATACAACATTTCTGTAAATAAAGGAAACTCCGAAAACACAGAGATGACAAAGGAAGATTTAACTAAGCTGAAAGAGGCTTTATTAAATTCTGTTGATCCTATTACTTCGTGTACAAAATATGGCTGTGAGTCAATAGCTCTTGTTTGGCTGAATAATAAAGAAAACTTAATATTGAATAATTTAGATGAGTTTATGAAAATTTCAAAGGATAATGATGGAAATATAATCCTGAACTTGGAAGAATTAAAGAATAATCTTGAACAATATGGTTTTGAAGGTGTTGAGAAAGAAGAGTATAGTCTGAAAGAGACAGATTTTTCCAAAGAATTTGAAAATAAAATTCATGTTCTATACAAGAAAGGTAAACTAAAATTGGAGGATTGAAGATGAAGTATCTTCTCCAGTTTTCTTTAAATGGAAGGTTTGCACATTTTAATTTTCCATACACAAGCCCAAATCATCTAAAGAAAAGTTATTCTATTCCTCCAAGAACAACAATTTTGGGAATTTTTGGATCTATTGCTGGTCTAAAAGGTTTTGCAGATTATAATCAAGAATTTCCGGAGTATTATGAAAAATTAAGAAATGTTCCTATTTCAATATGTTTAAATAAGGTTCCTGAAAAACAACTTATTAAATATAATTCCTTAAATAGTTTTGCAGATAATTCTGAAAAAGGGAATAATGTTATTGTTGCCGAAGAAATTTTGTTAAATCCAAATTATGAAATTTTATTGATTATAGATGATTCAATTGAAGAACAAAAAGATATTTTATATAAATTAAAGAATAATGCGAAATCTGAATTTCCAATTTATCTGGGTAAAAATGAATTTTTTGCGGTTATATCAGATATAAATATTTACTCTGAAGATAGTTTTGAAAATGAAAACATTTATTTTGAAGAAATAGAAAAAACTAACAAATTGAAATCTATAGTTCCAAAAGATTATTCTTCAAAATTTCAACTTGAAAATCCAGAGGAAATTCTAGGAAATTCTGTTTTAGACTCATTTAGTTATGATATTGAATTTAATGAAAAAAAATTAAAGACAAAACAATCAGAGGTTATTTATTTCATAGAAGGAGCAAAACAAAGAAGTAAGTTAAAATTTAAAGATAATCTGTCTTTGTTAAATTTAAAAGGCAACCACTACTTCTTTTTTAATGATGAGTTTATCAAAGATTTACATAGAAGATCAAAAATTTTATGAAAATTATAAAAAGAAATTTGAAGGATGTGTTTCAGGACATAAAAAGAATGAAGAGTTTGAAAATTTATTTTCTCATTCAAAGCAAGTAACAGACTTTTTTGTTGACTTTTGTGAAGCCAGAGGAATAGAATCTATCTTTGATAATTTTTTTAGAAATTTTGAAAATCTGGAATATCCAAAAATAAAAAAAGATTTACTCAGGATAATTTTTTTGCATGATGTTGGAAAGCTTAACCCTTTGGCTCAAGAATATTATATGGGAAAACGAGTAAAGAACGAAGGAAATACTACACATACCAACTTTAGCGTTATTTTAACATTGGTTGAATTTTGGGATGAAATAAGTCCGTTAACAGATATTGATTCTAAAGAGGAAATTACTGAAAAATCTAAATATTCATTATTCTTATTATGTTTAATTTATGCAGCCAAACTTCATCATGGAAATTTATCGAAAATTAATAACTTTAGATCAATTGAAGAAGATATAAAAAATATTCTTGAAAAAGATAAAGATGATTTGTTAAATTTATTTGAACAATTAGGGATTGGATTTAATCTAGAGAATCTTAAGGAAATGATGATTAAGAATTCATTTTTTGACGAGAATTTTAGGCGAGATATATTTTTTTGCGTAAAGTTATTTTATTCTTGTTTAGTTATGTCTGATTATTATGCAACTTATTGTTATCATTTTGGAAGAAAAGATATAAAAATTAATCAAATTAATCAAAAGTTAATAAAAAAGTTTGAGAACAATTTTTATGGTATTGATTTTAATTCAAAATTGAAGGATAAAGATTTTTTGAAAATTAAAGATCTGAGAGAATGTAATGAATTAAACGAACTAAGGGATAATCTAATAATCAAGTCATCAAAGACTTTAAATAACGAATTGGAGAAAAATAAAAAAATTTTTATGTTGAATGTTCCTACAGGAGGGGGAAAAACAAATATCTCTCTTAAATTAGTATTAGATATTCTAAATAAAGATAAATCAATTAATAGAATAAATTGGGTATTTCCTTTTGTCAATTTAATAGACCAAAATTATAATGTAATTAAAAATTCATATTTGAGAGATGAAAATGAAAGAGGAATTCTTTCTAAAATTTCTTATAAATCAATTAATTTAGATCCTCATGAATTTATTGATTATGAAAAGAATTTTAAACAATTAATGGAACAAAATTTAAATCTTTCTTATTTAAATAACCCTATAAATATTATCTCTAATGTTAATTTTTTTAATTCATTTTTTAAGGCAAAAAAACAGAATAGATATAAGATTGCAAATTTTGTAAATTCGATTGTAGTTTTAGATGAAATTCAGTCAATAGATGCAAAATACTTGCATATATTTTATAGAATCCTTGATACAATCTCAAAAAGATACAACATTTATTTTATAATTATGAGTGCTACATTGCCAAATGTTAATGAGTATAATAAAGAAAAGATTGCAACTGAGTTGGTGGGAAACTATAAAGAATACTTTAATCATCCTATATTTAAGAGAAATAAATTTATTTTTGAGAAAAAGGTTTTTGATGAAGAAACTTTTAAGGGTTATTTAGAGAAAAGAATACTTAAAGATCATAAAGGTAAAAATAAGTTTTTAGTTGTTTTAAATACAATAGGTTCTTCAGTAGGTATGTTTCGGAATCTCGTTAAGGATAAAAGTTTCGAAGAGTATTCTATTCTGCTTTTAAATTCTTATGTAAATGATTTAGATAGAAAGAGGGTAGTCGAATTTGTGAAAAACTCTAAAGAAAAATTGATTTTGATTTCTACTCAATCAATAGAGGCAGGGATTGATTTAGATTTTGATATTGGTTTTAGAGATAATTCAATTCTAGATTCAATAGAACAAGTTGCAGGGAGAGTCAATAGAGAATGTAAAAAAAATAACTCTTTAGTGTATGTTTTTAATTTATCAAATAATGCAAAAAAAATATATGGGAGCGATAAAAGGTTTAAAATTGATTTGGACTTTGGCCTAAAAACAAGAATTTTGAATGAGAAAGATTTTTCTTCATATTATAATCTATATTTTAATGAAATTAAATCAGGTATAAAAAAAGCTAATGATTATAATTACTTTGAAGACATATCCAGTTTAGGATACCATAAAATAAATGAATTAAATTTAATCGAAAATAAACCTTCCCTGACCTTAACTCCAAACAAAATCTCTCAGGAAATAGTTGGAAAAGATCTTTGGAAGTTTCTTGAAAAAGAAAATATTAAAACAATAAAAAAGATAATCGAATTTATATCAGAAAAAAAAGGTTTTGAATATAAGCCATTAATTGATTTATTAAATAAAATAATTTCAATGAATTCTATAAATATCCAATTTTTTAATGATGAACAAAAAAGCAAGTTTGCAGACTTTTTAAAGAATAGAGGGTTTTTAGAAATAGACAAAGATAAAAGAAGCGACTTTTTAATTTTAGATAATAATTTCTTTAATGAATATAATATTAGATATCTTGTAAAAAATCAAAAATTTTCTTATTTTGATATTTCCAAGTTAAAGGAAGACATAAAATCTTTTGAAAATAAATCATTTTTCGTCTAAAATGCCTCACAAAAAAATAACAGGAACCTTGATAAAAAACTATATACATTGTA
>CAYVFP010000033.1:0-6335 GCA_964451055.1 Candidatus Woesearchaeota archaeon | reverse complement strand
AAAAAAGTCTATGTTGTTGTGAGAAAATAGTTCTTTGAATTTATACGCAAAGCCCAATTCGGTAATATGAATATATCTCAAATCCAAACTATCTTCAAGTTCTTTAGGCAACTTTTCAGAAATAAATTCTTTAATAATATAAACAGGATGTTTTCCAAACCATTTAGAATAACCCATCTCAATAATTCCTCCAACAGAATAACCTAAACAAATTAAAGCCTCAACATTTTCATTCAAAAACTCTGGTTGATTCCTCCAAGTTCCACAATTAACTTTCTTTCCAAGGTCCTGATTAATCCATTCATATCCAAATTCTCTATCGTCTAAGGGGATTAATGAATTAATTTCCTTTCCTCTAAAATTAAGATACTCTTTAGCAAAATACTCAGAGGTACTCCCTTTATCTGGAACAAGAAAAGCCTCACAGTTTAAACACGAAATAATCTCTGCAACCTTTGAAATCAACTCTCTCTCCCTTATTTTGCTCGGACCAATAATTCCAATCTTCATAACCTTAAAAACTTCTAAAACTTAATAAAATTATCCCGCAGCACACATATATTTATAATCCTAAACCAACTTAATCTTTCATGGGAGAATACATCGACGCGCTAAAAAAGAAAGGGTCTAAAGAAATAACTTTTGCAGTTCCAAGAAGTTCTGTTCAAAAATCCCAAAATAACAAATGCTACAAATGTAAAAAGAACTTAAGACCTGGATTCTTCACGATGATTCGTGATCCAAAAACCCAAGAAAGGCATATAATTTGTTCAGACTGCCTGGTTGAAATAAAAAAGAAATTCTAAATAATTATTTTTAATTATTCTCTATCTAAAATCTTACAATCAATATTTGCTTCTTCACAAAGCTCACAAAATTCTTCTGCATCTTCTTTAGAACCAACAATAGATCCCCAATGCATCGGAACCACTATGGAAGGTTTAATCACTTTAGCCGCCTCAAAAGCTTCCTCAGCACTCATAGTAAATCTCCCCCCAATAGGAAGCAAAGCAACAAAAGTTTTCTCTTTTTGATTATATCCCGTAAGTTTTTGCATCTCAGGGATATTGTCTGAATCTCCCGCATGATAAATAAGAACATCATTAATTTTAATCAAATATCCCACAAGATTCTCATCTTTAGAATGAAACGGCTTATCTAGATTATATGCTGGAAAAGTGGAAATCTTCACGCTTCCAAAATCATAGTCCTGATTGGGCTCTACAATCTGAACCCTAAGAGGAATTTCAAATCTTGCAATCTTACTCTGTGAATCTGCAGTAAGAAAAACCCTCGTTCCTTCTTTAATGATTTTCTCTATATCTGAAACACTGCAATGATCATAATGCCCATGAGTAATAAGAATTATATCTGCCTTTGGAAGCCCATCTTTTATTTTATATGGGTCGACGTAAACCACTTTCGAGTTTTCAATCAAAAATCCGGAATGGCCTAACCACTTAATATCAATATCCCCTATTTTCATTGTCAAAAAAAAGAATAATCGGTTTTTAAGTTTTTGTAATTATAATTTATGACAACCCTTCTAAAAATTAAGAAAACTATCCAAAATTATAGTTCAAAATTCTAGATTTAAATTCTTCAAAGTCTTTATGAGCAATTAACCCTCCGGCAGCAGCTTTATGCCCTCCTCCACTGGCCTCTTCCAAATCAGAAAGAACATCTCTCATCATTTTCCCAACATTTCCTTTTGCATTATGATTCCTTGCGCTAATTCTATAATATCCTTCTTTAAGCCTATAAAAAATAAACAAATCATCTGGCTTCATCTTAGACAAAGAAGTCGCAACAAAAGAGGTTATCCCAAACTTGGACTTTATCTCAAAAAAATGAATTCCTTTTTCCTCGTAATAATCCTCTTTCTCTGAAAAATCATTGAACGCTTTCTCAACTTCTTCCTCGATAACCTCATAAGCCTGATCGATTTTTTCAAGGTCTCTCTTTTTCACCAAATCATAAACATGTTCTAAATCTTCAGCATAATAAATTAAAGCAGAAGAAATTTTCCTAGCATTAAGTCCAGGAATGGATGAAGAAATTGTATCTACATCTAGGGAAGGATAAAGTTCTTTTAATAAATTAAGATGTTCTTTTTTCTTATATGAAACATCTGAAAAAATTGCTGCCGCAAGAAGCCATTTCCATTCTTCTCTATCAAAATAGCTTTCCCCAAGATCAAAAACCGTCAGGGCAGAACAGTCATCCGAACTTGTTTTAATTATATTTTTTTTATTTTCTAAATTAAGATTCATTGGATGATGGTCAATTAAAAAACAATCAACCTCTTTTCTCAATTCCTGAAACCCTTCTGGATCAAGATAGTCTACACTTAAATCACAGAAAAAAACTTTATTTATATCGTCTTCTTTGAGATCATGCAAAACTTTCCTGACAAGGTCTTTGTTAATATCTAAAAACTGAATTTTCTGAACACGAACGTTTTCTGCATTAAGAATCTTCTCCAAGAATAAAGCAGAAGCCAACCCATCAAGATCCGAATGAGAAACTATTGCAACCCTATCTCTAGAGGTCATCAATTGAACAAATTCATCAAAATCTTTTTTTGATCCAACAAGATAATCAACACTTAATTCCATGAATATAATAAAAATAGTAAGTTAATAAGATTTGTTATTTTTTGTAAAATTTTATTTCTTTAAATTTTTTAGAATCTTTATCATAATCAAAAAATAAATAACTTCCAGAAGCTCCAAGATTATAAACAGTTGTCTTTCCTAATTTTGCCTTGCCTAAAGCTTCATGAATATGTCCACAAAAAGCATAAGGAGGATTTTCTTTTTTTATGTAATCCCGAATAACCTTACTTCCTGCATGTTTTCCATGCCATGCCTTGGGTGCAGGAGGACCAACTTTGTCTAAAACCCCATAAGGAGGCTGATGAAAAATAAAGAAATCTAAATCTTTAAAATTCTTTAAAACATTTTTATGATGCCTTGTTTCTCTCTTAGATTTTTTAATTTTCTTTTTATCTCTAGTTCCAAACTCTAGGTCCCAACAAATATCATTAAAATACTCTAAAAAACCAACCCTCATTCCATCCAAATTACGAACACGATTCCTAACTAAAAAACAATTATCTATTGAATTAATTCCTTCCTTTAGTCTTGGTAATTTTATCCCATATTTCCTCTCGTCTTTTTCCATTTCAGAATTCTTTATCATGGTAGTTCCAACATTTCCAAGAATAAAATATGTCGGAGCATACTTTGAAAATTTTTTCAAAACTTTAAGAGTAGAGTCATAAATTTCCTTAACTGCAAATTTTTCATCTTTAGCGGTGTATTCTAATTCTTCGAGTCCTTTTTTCTTTCGTTCAACATTTTCAAAAAACCTCTTTCTTGCAAAATCTGCTTTCCCTACATCTCCCGTAAGAATTATTAAATCAGATTCTTTCAGAATTTTCACCGGATAGTCCAGATGACCATGCGGATCTCCGACAACCAATATTTTTACCATCTTAAGGCTTCAACCTTCTCATCTTTCTAGGAAAAGGAATCGCGTCTTTTATGTCAGAAAAACCACAAATCCAAGTTATAACCCTTTCAATACCCATCCCGAATCCTCCATGAGGAATTGAACCATATCTTCTAGAGTCAAAATAAAATTCATAGTTTTCTAAATCCTCTCCTTCCTTAATCAAATTCTCCTTAATAACTTCTATATTTTCCTCTCGCTGTGAAGCTCCAAACAACTCTCCATACCCTTCAGGACCAATAACATCAAATCCCTGAACTGTCTTCTCTGCCTCAGGTTTATCAATTGTCTCAGGACTTTCTTTCATATAAAATGCTTTAACCTGTTTAGGATAATCTGTAACAATAACTGGAGTGTCATACAATTCAGAAAGTTTATCTTCTTCGATAGTTCTCAAATCTTTCCCCCAGGGAATATCAAAATTAAATTTTTCTTTGAGCAATTTAATAGCTTCTGTATAGGTTATCTTAGGGAATTTTTTCTTGACAGTTGCATCCAAAGTTTTTGTGTCACGTTCCAAGATTTCCAATTCTTCTTTGTTTTCTTTCAAAACAGTCTTAACAATATGTTTCATTAATTCCTCTGCATAGTCTTGCAACATTTCAAAATTACTCCAAGCAACTTCCATTTCTGCATGCCAATACTCTGTCAAATGTCTAGATGTGTTTGATTTTTCTGCCCTGAATGAAGGAGCAATACAATAAATTTTTTCCAAAGCAAAGATTGCTGTTTCTGCATGAAGCTGCCATGTCTGTGCTAGAAATGCTTTCTTATCAAAATACTGAACTTCAAAAACACTCGAACCACTTTCCCCCGCAGCCCCTATAATCGTCGGGCTCTGAAATTCATAAAAGCCTCTTGATCTATAAAAATCATGAATCGCTCCAAACACAGTACTTCTTATCTTCAACATTGAAGTCATTTTCCTAGAACGTAACCAAAGATGCCTTCTATCCCCAAGTAATTCTTCATTCAAATCTTTATTTATTGGAAAATCTTCTGCAATATGAATGATATTTATTTTAGAAACTTGGACCTCAAATCCTGTAGGAGCACGCTCATCTTTTTTTATCTCACCTTCAACTTCAACGGAGCTTTCAATTTTTAGTTTGTTTATTTGTTCCCATTCCTCGTCTGAAAAATCCTCTTTTTTCAAAACACATTGAACAATATCTGTACTATCTCTTAAAACTAAAAAATAAACTTTTTTACTCCCACGTTCACGATAAACCCATCCTCGCAAAGCTACTTTTCCAGAACCTTTCTTCATAGAATCCTTGATGGAGATATATTTTGTCATCTTAATAGTTTAAAATAAGAACTATTGTTTTTAATTATTTTGATTCTTATTATCCAATTTCAAACCAACTTCTTCAAGTTGATCTTTAGATAATTCTGAAGGAGCATCTAACATTAAATCAAGCCCTTCTTTATTCTTAGGAAAAGCAATAACTTCTCTAATTGTATCTTCTCCTGCAAGAATTTGAACAAGTCTATCAAACCCAAAAGCAAACCCTCCATGAGGAGGAGCACCATAACTTAAGGCCTTCAATAAAAACCCAAATTTTTTCTCTGCTTCCTTTGGAGAAATCTTCAAAATTTCAAAAACTTTCTTTTGGACATTCTCGTTGTGAATTCTAATTGAACCCCCTCCAATCTCAGAACCGTTCAAAACCAAATCATAACCATAGCTTAAAGATTTTTCATTAAACTCTCCTTTCTCATCTAGAACAGGCATAGTGAAAGGGTGATGAACTGCCTTATACCTTTTCTCTTCTTCATTATATTCAAATGCTGGAAAATCAACAACCCAACAAAAAGAAAATTCTTCTCCTGTATCTTCTCGAGTATCAGGATTATCTCTACCGTATTTCTTTATTGCTTCTTCGTGAGTTATCCTCGGAAAAGGCAACCTCAAATCAATCCCTTTAACTTCCTTAAAAACTTGAGCAACCATGCCCTCTATAACTTTTAAAACATCTTCCTGTTCAACAAAACTCATTTCTAAATCAATCTGAGTAAACTCGGGTTGCCTGTCTTTTCTTGAATCTTCATCTCTAAAACATCTTGCCAATTGGATGTATTTATCAAAACCTGAAACTTGGCTCAACTGCTTAAACAACTGAGGAGATTGTGGCAATGCATAAAAATTACCTTTATTTTTTCTTGAGGGAACAACAAAATCCCTTGCCCCTTCCGGAGTTGACTTCCCCAAAATAGGTGTTTCAATATAATTAAAACCCTCCTTCCTAAAATAATCCAAAACACTATACATTGCTTCACTTCTAATTTTCATATTCCCTTGCATTCTTTCTGTCCTCAAATCCAAAAACCGATATTTTAATCTTGTTTCCTCATCGTTATTTTCATTCTTAATATCAAGAGGCATAACTGGAGCAATATTGTAGGCTTCAACTTTCTCTGCTTTAACTTCTACTTTTCCCGAGGCCATTTCAGAATTAAATTGATTTTCAGGACGCATATTAACGGAACCTTCAATTTTTATAGAAGACTCTAAAGTTAATTCTTTAAAATTCTCAAAACCCTCTACAGATTTTGGAACGATACATTGAACTTTTCCATATCGGTCTCTAAGAACAATAAAAATCATATTTTTCATAACACGAATAGAGTCAACCCATCCAGTAAGCTTAACTGTCTGTCCTGAAATCTTTTCATTAACTTCATCCAACCTATGTGATCTTAACATACCCTTTCCAAATTAAACTTCTTTATTAAGATTTTGATTCTCTAGAACAATTACTTCACAAACTTCCTAATCATCTCCATTGCTTCCTGTCCTGAAATCTTTCCCTTAA
>CAYVFP010000032.1:1350-6422 GCA_964451055.1 Candidatus Woesearchaeota archaeon | reverse complement strand
CCTTCAAACACATAAAAACTAACAAATTAATAAAAAAATAAAAATAAAGTTATCTAAGTCTATCTCTTTTTCTTTCGAGTAGATTTCTTCTTTGCCGGCTTCTTTACAGTTTTTTTCTTAGCAGCTTTCTTTTTCTTAACAGTCTTCTTCTTTACTGTCTTCTTTTTTGCTGCTTTCTTTTTCTTAACAGTCTTTTTCTTTACTGTCTTCTTTTTTGCTGTTTTTTTCTTTGCCGGTTTTTTCTTTGCTGTTTTTTTCTTTACTGTCTTTTTTCTAACAGTCTTTTTCTTAACAGCTTTTTTCTTTGCTGGTTTTCTTTTCGCAACCATTGATCATTTCACCTCCTTTTATGACCCAAGAGAGCTGGACTATATCCAGATCCAGATAAACTCTTATTTAAACAACGTCGACGCCATTTAAATACTTTTCTTTAAACCATAAAAAATAAAAATCAATCATTACAAAAAAATTTGATTTTATCGTCGATAAAACAAGAATTATAAATCTTTAAAATTAATTTCACCAAAAATTAATTTTCTTAGAACATTTCTAAGATCTTTAATTAGAACTCTTTTTTGTTCAGTAGTATCTCTATCTCTAATTGTAACTGTACTGTCTTCAAGAGTTTTCTCGTCGACAGTTATACAGAACGGAGTTCCCACCTCATCGTTCCTTGCATACCTTCTTCCAACACTTCCCGATTTGTCATAAACAATATTGTATCCTTCTTTTCTCAAATCTCTAACAATTTCTTCAGAAATATCTTGATAGTCTTCTCTCTTAACAATTGGGAACACTGCTGCTTTAATAGGGGAAAGTTTAGGGGGAATTTTTAGAACAACATTTCCCTTGCTGTTCAGAGAATAAGCCTTAGTTAAAACAGCTAAAAAAGCCCGTTCCATACCAAAAGTAGGCTCAATCACCGAAGGTAAAATCTTTTTACCAGATTTCTCGTCAAAAATTTCTAAATCTTTTTTACTAAATTTTTTATGTTGTGTTAAATCATACTGTCCTCGGTTAGCATTTCCTCCAAGTTCCTGACTCCCAAAAGGATATTCATAATCCACATCAAAAGTAGCAGAAGAATAATGACTTAATTCATCTTTAGTGTGTTCCCGGATTTTTATTTCCTTTAATCCCAATAGGTTATACCAACTGATTTGTTCAGAAAGCCAATAAGCATGCCATTCACTTAACTTTCTCTTTGAAACCAATTCTTTTATATTTGTCTTTCTCAAAATTTGTTTGCCTTTCTTTTGCGTTTCTTCATCGAGAAAATCGAAACTGACATCCAATTGATTTTTTCCTAATAACGCGCATTTTTTTTCAGAGGGATTTAGAAAAAATTCAAATTCTGCAATATTAAATTCTCTAGATCTAAACAAAAAGTCTCTTGGAGATATTTCATTTCTAAAACATTTACCTACTTGAGCAATTCCGAAAGGTAATTGCATCCTTGATGTTTGTTGAATTAATTTAAAATCCATAAACATTCCTTGAGCAGTCTCTCCTCGAAGATAAGACTTTTCAGGTTTTAAAACCCCCACATTAGTTTCAAACATTAAATTAAATTTTCCAATTTTCTCATAATCTCCTCCGCAATCACAATTAACTTTTCCTAATTCAGATTCATCGATTTTATTTGTCTTTTTACACTTTTTACACTTGACAAAAATATCATTAAAATTCTCCAAATGACCTGAAGCTAACCAAGTTTTAGGATGACTAACTATACTAGCATCTAACCCCACAATATTCTCTTTTTGATGAACAAAATAATTCCACCAATCTTGCTTTATGTTATTAAACAATTCAACTCCCAAAGGACCAAAATCCCAAAAACCAGCAAAACCCCCGTAAATATCAGAACTTCTAAAAATAAAACCTTTAGCTTTACAAAAATTTGCTAACTCTTCAACACTAATCTTTTTTGACATATAACCTAAATTAAAAGATATTATTTAAAATTATTTATTCTCCTAAAACCTTTATCAAAATTCTCTTATCTCTCTGTCCATCAAATTCTCCATAAAAAATTTCTTCCCATGTTCCTAACTCAAGCTCAAAATTCTGAACTGAAACAACAGTTTCACGACCCATTATTGTTCTCCATAGATGTGCGAACCCGTTATCTTCTCCTGTTTGGTGGTGGTTATAATCAAAATCCTTCGGAGCAAGTTTTTCCAACCAATTTTCAAAATCTTGGATAAGCCCCGACTCATTGTCATTAATAAAAACGGAGGCGGTTATATGCATCGGATTAATCAAAACAATTCCGTCCTGGACTCCAGATTCTTTAACTGCTTTTTTAACTAAATCAGTAATCCTAACAAAATCTATTCTCTTTTCGGTGTGCATCAGAATTTTTTTTGAATAAACTGCCATCTTCAATTTATCTCCTACGACTAATCCCCTTTTCAATCTTTCTACTTATCTTCTCGGATTTACCTCTCGCTTTCCTAACTCTTCCCTTTCTATCTCTTTTTTCTGCATTCTCCAATAACCTATTAATCCAAGGAATAATCGGAGAAAGAAAAAACAAACCTATTAACAAAAACAAATAGCCCAAAGGAATAAATGGAATTACCATAAAAAATGCTCCAAGAATTAAGAAAAAAAATCCTAAAATAATTTGAGTTATTCTCTTTCTTTTTTCCTCTTGATTATAACCTTTCATAAAAGAACAAACAAACATCGATTTAAATAAATTAAGTTTTACTTCACAAAATCAAGTATTTCTGGAATTTCTAAAACTTCATTAAAATGACCTAAATCTTTTTTCATTATTATTTTTGCTCCAAGCTTTTCTTCAAATTTCTTTGCTTCAGAAGAATCAACTAAAGGATCGTCTTCCGAAAAAATTGCTAAAAATCTATCGCAGTGATCGTTTATTCTAGAAAAATCAAGAGGATTATTTATCCATGGATGCGCAATTTCTAGTTCTTCTTTTCCAAGGCCTTTCAAATCAAACCACCCCGCAACAAAAACACATCCTCCAATTCTTTTATGTTTATGCAATTTTTCTAAAAATCTCATTATTGTTTGACATCCAATACTATGTCCCACAAAATAAGTTCTCTCGTCAACTTCTTCTATTTCGGTTTGCAGATGACTAACCCACTCCTCTATTTTTGGTTCTTCTGTATTTGGCATATCAAAACTTTCTACATGAAAACCTTTCTTGGTTAACTCCTCTTTAAGCCAATCAAACCATCCTCCAGAGCCAGTCCCTCCCCATCCGTGTATTAAATAAACTTTACCTCTTGCCATTTTATAGATCCTCAAAATAATTGGCGCAGTCAACAATCTTAGTTTTCTTTGCCAACTTAGTTTTTCTTTATCTAAAAGAAAAACCAGAGCGAAGACCGGGATTCGAACCCGGGAAAAGTCGGGTTGCAGCCGACTGCAGTAACCACTGTGCCATCTCCGCTTGTAAAGATGACAAAAAAGGATTATATATAAAATTAACTAAAACCCTTTCTTAACAAAACTGATTCCTTCTGCTCTTTTAATCAAACCTTTTCTTGTTTCGGGGATATCCTCCTCTTTAGAATACTCTAAATAACTCAGAACTTTCCTCTTTCTCTTGATTAAATTCTCTTTAGAATTAACAAGAGGACCCCCAATACAACCTCCATTACAAAAGGTACAATCTAAAAATTTAATGTCATCTTTTGGCTTCTCCAAAAAATTCTTAACTTTTTGAACACCATCAATAATTTTAACTTCTTTTTTCTTTACAACTCCCTTAAAATGTGCAGTTTTAGTTAGCCCTCCAGATAACGGATAAATTTTTGTATAATCATTATAAAACTTATCAAAATAATCTCTTTTTTTAGAAGGAGTGATTTTATTCTCATCAAAAATTTTCTTCAATTCTAAAAAAGAAATAGCGTAATCTACATTTTTTGATTTAGAAGCTTCAATTTTCTTAAAATTACATGGAGAAAGAAAAACAATTTTGTGTTTTGGATATGTCTTTTTACAAATCTTAGCCATGGCAATCATCGGGCTATCAAATTTGACTAGTTTATCCTTATGCTTTGGAAAAGCCTTTTTAACAAAATCGACAATACCTGGACATGCAGTAGAAATTTTAAGCCCCTCTGAATTCTCTAAATCTTTATGATATTCTCGATTTACCATCTTAGCCCCAAATGTAACTTCTACAACTTTGTCAAAACCCAATTTCTTAAGTTTAGAAATAACCTCCGGATAAGAAAAGTCAACAACAAAACTTGGAGCAAGCATAATCAAATATTTCCCATTTAAAGGAAATTTCAACTCAGAACAACTCTTTTTCATAAACTATTTAATAAAGCAAAACTTTTAAAGCTTATCTGCCAAAATAAACTTATAACGCCTCGGTAACTCAGCCTGGATAGAGTGTTAGCCTTCTAAGCTAAAAGTCGCAGGTTCAAATCCTGTCCGGGGCATTGTGAACTTTAGATCGCTAAATTCTGGAAAAATTTATTTAGGGTAAATTCAAAGGAGTTTTATCTGTCGTAGGCGAGCAATGTTCACGAGCATCAATGCGTAGCTCGGAAGTGGAAATGCGAGAAAAATCCTCTCCGGAGGATATAAATTTCTTCCTCTATATTTTCGGAAGTTTGATTGGTTTATCCCAGTACAATGCGAAGATTTAAAAAAAATTTCCAGCAAATCATGCCGGAATTAAGAGAATCATTTAGAACTAATTCAAAATACTTAGGCAACAATAAGAATATTTAAGAATCCTCTTTTCTTATAGAGAAAATGAAAAAAGATTCTTCAGAAAAACAAAACAAGAAACAAAAAAGAGTAATGATAATAACCTTAGTAATTCTTGGTTTACTATTAATGACTCCTCTTGCAATAGAAATATTCTCAAAAGAAAAAATAAATTACCAGACAATGTATTTAGAAAAAAATGACACTCTGGAATTCAATAAAACCTCCCAATACAAACTTATCCCTGAAGAAAAAGGAGAAATAAAGTCAATAAAGATTTCTGGAAAAATTATTGGAGAAGGGAATGCTAAAGTCTTATTTGGAGATAAAATAATATTCGAAAATGAAATAAAAAAAACTTC
>CAYVFP010000032.1:0-1250 GCA_964451055.1 Candidatus Woesearchaeota archaeon | reverse complement strand
GACGAAGAAACTCTCGAGTCAGAATCTGCTGATTCTTCAGCAGAAGAAGAAACAGAAACAGAAGAAAATCCGGAGGAATCAACCAATCAAACTTCCGAAAATATAGAGGAAGAAATTTATATAGAAAACAAATTCAAAGAGAATGAAGCCTCAGCATATGAAACAAACGAGAAAGAATCTTCTCCCTCAAAAAACGAAGAAAAAATATTCGCTCAAGTTTGTAAGGACACATGTAAACTTGAAAATATAGGCTCTGAAGAAGAATACACTATAGAGATTGTATTAGAAGAAGGTGTAAGATTAATAATTTCAAAAATTGAATATGAAATTGAATCTAAGAATTAAATCTAAATTTCTAATTTATCAAAATCGCTTGCAATCTTTGTTTTCTTAAAATTCTTTTTTGCTTCTGCTAAAACATCTTTCAATCTTACTTCATATCTTTGAGAAACATGCGTTAAAATCAATTCACTAGCTTTTGCTTTCGAAGCTATTTTTGAAATCTCTTCAACAATCATATGTTTATGTTCCCTTGCAATTTCCGAATCTTCAGAAATAAATGTAGCTTCTGAAATTAAAATATCTGAACCCTCAATAAATTTTTCAATCCTAGAATTATTAAGAGTATCCAAAACAATAGAAATTTTCTTGCCTTTTTCTAAATACGTAAGATCCTTTGATTTGAATTTTTTTCCTGAAAAAACAACATCCTTCCCTTCTGAAATATCTTTAAGCAATTTTCCTTTTGGCAATCCAGACTTCTCAAGCTTTTTTTTATCAATTCTTAATTTATCTTTAAGAACAAAATTGTATGCATTGACTGGAACTCCATGTTCCATTTTTTCAGCTTCCAAATAAAATTCATCATTCTCAAAAAACTTTCCAGAAACTTCCCTTATTTCAAACTTAAAATCCCTTGGAACATTAGCTGAATCTAAAAAATTTTCTAAATATTTCTTAATCCCCCTAGGGCCACAAATAGTCAATCCTTTATTGTATTCGCTAGAACTTAATGTGCTAATCATCCCTGGAAGACCAAAAGTATGATCTCCATGCCTATGGGTCAGCAAAATCTTGGTAATTTTCCCTGGATTAATTCTTGCCTTCCTAAATTGTCTTTGAATTCCTTCCCCACAATCAACAAGAATATTTTCTTCATTATAACTAATTAAAATTCCAGAATGATTCCTCTTCACAGTAGGAATTTGTGCCGAAGTTCCCAAAAAAGTTATTTTTATCTTTGATGCCAT
>CAYVFP010000031.1:4562-6555 GCA_964451055.1 Candidatus Woesearchaeota archaeon | reverse complement strand
TATAATGATTTTAAGTTATTATTTTAGCTATCGACATATGTCGGTAGGTTATACATTTTCGAAGAGACCAACAACCTTTAAAAACTAAGTTTACCCTATGTAAAATATGGATTTGACAAGCATATTTTCATTCATCCCTGAAGTAAAGAAGCCGGAGGAAAAGAAACTTAGTTTTAATGTTAAACTTAAGTGGACTCTTGTTGTTCTAGCTTCATTTTTCGTTCTTGCAAATATAACTCTTTATGGACTTGAATCAAGCGCTTTGGAACAATTCAAACACTTAGCTATTCTTTTAGGAACAGATTTCGGGTCGATAATTTCATTAGGTATTGGACCGATCGTAATGGCTTCGATTATTCTTCAGCTTCTTGCTGGTGCGGAAATTATTAACATTGATTTGAATACTGTTGAAGGGAAAAAATTATTCCAGGGATTACAGAAAATTCTAGTTTTCTTCTTTATCATCTTTGAATCTTTAGTTTATGTTTTAATGGGTGGTTTCAGAGCAATGCCCGGATATGGAGGATTAGTTATTTTCCAACTTATGCTTGGAGGTTTAGCGATTTATTACATGAACGAGATTTCGGAAAAGTGGGGATTCGGTTCAGGAGTTAGTTTGTTTATTGGTGCAGGAGTTTCTTGGAGGTTGATTACAACTTCATTACAGTTTATCGACGAGCAAGGAAAGGTTTGTTTTATGGATTTTGCTAACACTGCTTGTGCAGGAAAAGTTTGGGTTTTAATACAATCAATTGTAAATAAATATCCTATTGAATTTTTATCTGCTGCAGGAGCAATATTGGCCACGATAATTATTTTCCTTGTAGTGATTTGGGCGCAATCGTTAAAGGTTGAAATTCCGTTATCTTTTGGGAAAGTTAGAGGGTATGGGATGAAATGGCCTTTGTCTTTCTTTTATGCTTCAGTAATGCCAATTATTTTAGTTGCTGCGCTTGTTGCAAACATCCAATTATTCGGAGGTCTTCTTGAGAATTGGTTGGGACATCCTACAATTTTGGGACATTTTGTTAATGGGCAAGCTGTTTCAGGTTTGGCTTTCTGGTTCGGTTCAACTAATCTTTTAGAGTTAGGAATTCGAGGAGGATTATTACCAATTTATCTTTTGCAGGGGCTTACCCATATGATTTTCTTTACTACACTTTCTATTTTGTTTAGTATTTTTTGGGTTAAAACTTCTGGGATGGATTCAAAGAAGCAGGCTCAAAAAATAACTTCTTCAGGATTACAGGTTTCAGGGTTTAGACAAGACAACAGAATTTTAGAAACAATTCTTGATAGATATATTATGCCATTAACTGTTATGGGAGGTGCGGCAATCGGGCTTTTGGCTTCGTTGACGAATCTTCTTGGAGCTTTAGTTTCAGGTACTGCAATCTTACTAGTAATTATGATTATGTTCCAGTTCTATCAGAGTATTGCTAAAGACCATATGACAGATATGAATCCTGCGATGAAGAAATTCATGAGTAGCGAATAGGTTTAAAGGAGAATGAACGAGAAATTAACAAAAAAAGAGGCTATAAGAAATTCTTTCCTTGTCTGGATTTCTACAATAATGTTCTTTGGGATTGTCATGTTCATAATCTCTGGAAAATTTTTCTGGAATATGTTTTGGTATATAGCTCTTGGTTTTTTTGTTTTTGTTGGAATTATAGGATATTTGTCTTATATTTTTTGGAATCGTAACCCTAATAAATTAAGAAAATTGAGAAGCCATAAAGGAAAAAGAAATATGTCTGCTCTTACAATTGTATTTGGAGGGTATCTAATTCTAAGCGGACTATTCCAGTTCTTTTCTAATCCTTTTGGTCAAGTTGTTCTTAGATTTGTTTTGATAAAAATCTTTTTTGGGCTCTTTACTATTTTGTGGGGAATTTATTATTTAAGAAGATTTAAAAGGTCTGGATGATAGAGAATAAAATGAAAGAAATTGAAGAAAAAAGAGGGAGTTTTAGAGTAATAGTTTTAGTTA
>CAYVFP010000031.1:0-4462 GCA_964451055.1 Candidatus Woesearchaeota archaeon | reverse complement strand
AAAATGAAAGAAATTGAAGAAAAAAGAGGGAGTTTTAGAGTAATAGTTTTAGTTATGTTTGTTAGCATGGTTATTGCTATGGCGTGGGATAGCTTGCCTTTTATTAAAAATCCTGTTCATGCTGTTCTTGATCCGACGGTGGGAGCATTATTAAATTGGAATTTAGCTGTTGGAATGTTGATAATTGTTCTTTTTATTTCGATAATTATGACAATACTTCAGAAATATACCACAGATCAGGAAGAGCTTAAAAAAATTAAAAAGCAACAAAAAGAAATTCAGGCAGAGATGAAAAAACATCGAGGGAATCATGAAAAGACTATGGAGCTTAACAAGAAAAATATGTCTTTGTTGCCTAAACAGATGAAGCTTGGAATGAGATCAATAGTTTATACCTCAATACCACTATTGTTTTTGTTCAGATGGTTTTATGATTATTTTGCAGTTTTGGAAAGCAACAAAGTTTTAGGGGTTAATTGGATTATATTTTACTTGATTACTAATATTGTTTTTTCAAGCATCCTTAAGAAACAGATGGATGTTGTTTAAATAAGAAATAATAAAAACAAGCTAATTTTAATTAGAACATGGATGCTAAAAAAAAGAGGAAAAAATTTTCTAAAGTCGTAAAGGATATAAAGGCGATTAAAATTCAAGGGGCGAGAAATATCGCAAAGAAGGCCCTTGAGGCTTATAATTTAATTCCTACTTCTGCCTCTAGGAAAAAACTTATTGGGGCTAGACCTACCGAACCGATGTTGGTAAATACTTTGGCTAATTACAAAAAGTTGGGCTATGATGAAACTCTTGAGCATTTTGATTCTGCCCAAGAAAGAATAAATGAATATGTTTTTGAGTTGATAGAGAACGGAGATGTTATTTATACACATTGTCATTCGACTAATGTTGTTAATGCTCTGATTTATGCTAAGAAGAAAGGAAAGAGATTCAAAGTTTACAATACGGAGACTAGGCCGTTGTATCAAGGAAGAAAAACTGCTAGAGAATTGAGGGAGGCGGGAATTCCAGTTACGATGTTTGTTGATTCTGCGATGAATGTTGCGTTAACTTCTAATCAGAAAACTGAGGACGTTGACAAAATATTTATCGGTGCAGATGCTTTGTTAAAAAAAGGAATAATAAATAAAGTTGGTTCTGGGACTATTGCGAAGCTCGCTAGGCTTGAAAAAATTCCTTTATACATCGTTGCTGATTCCTGGAAATATTCTTCTCACCGAATAAAACTTGAACAAAGAGATTTTCATGAAGTCTGGAAAAAGATTCCTAGAAATTCTGAAATAAAAGTGAGAAATCCTGCGTTTGAGATGGTTCCTAGAAAATATATAAAGAGAATTATTACTGAATTGGGAATTATGAGATATAGAAAATTTTTGAGAGTTGTTAAGAGGAATTAATTTTCTGGGTTTAATCTTTGGACAAAATCTATGGCATCTTTAACTAAGCCTTCAATTTTAGAGTCACCCACTAAATTTAAATAATTAACAAGGATGCTCTTTTTTAATTTAGGATTTTGAATACTATCGTAATCTAAATTTTGAACGAGTGAAACAGATGTTCTAATTAAATCTGTTCTCCCCATGATCTTTGCTAGATTCGTGTAGTTATATGCAACTTTTCCCATTTTTTCGTCTCCAGGAATTTCTCCAAATTCAAGTCTGTTCACTAGAGACTTTCCAAAAGAATCCCATTCCTTAAGATCATTAGTGTCGCAAATTTCCCTGAGTTTTGCTATTTGAGAAAAATTAATTCCTGCTTCTTCAGAATATTTTCGGATTTCTGAAGTACATAGGCCTATTGACTCTTTGTTATAATCTATTATTGATTTTTGGAGAGTTTCAAAATATGTTGTAATGCTACTTTTATTTCCTGTCATTAAATTCAAAATTAAAAATACTATTTAAAGATTATAGAGATTGAGAATATATTATCTTATTCTGAGGAGGCTTCTTGTTGGGCTTTTTGATATTTAACCATTTCTTGAGTTATTTCTTCGTTTATTTTTTCAAGTTCATTGTCAAGGTCTGCTTTTGTTTCTCTAAGTTTTTTTCTTTGTTTTTCGATTAAATCCTTTGTTTCATCTATTGATTTTTTTACAAACTTTTCACTTCCAACATTAACCGTTAATTCTTCAGAAAGAAGTTTTGCTTTAACGAAAATCCCTTTTCCGATTGGGGCATAAATTTCTTCTCCGGTTTTTCCTTTAAGTTCTTCCATTCCGTCGGAGATTGTGTTCATGTCTTGCATAGTTTGCTCTATGATTTGAAGTTGTTCTTGAATTTGCCTTATTTGAATTTCAAAATCCTGAAACTTTCTATTAAGTTCTTCGTCCATACAAATCTTAGAGATAAAAGCTTTTTAAGAGTTTTTGTTGTTAGTTTTTGAAAAGAATTTTCATTCGAAAAATTCGAGAAGCTTTATAAAATATATTTCTCTGATTATTTCATGTTAGAATCTTTAGTTAATCCGGCAAAAACAGATAAGCACCCTATTAAAATGCTTTTTATTGGGATGATATATGCTTCGCTTTCTTTTATTCTTACAAGGTTGTTTTTTTCTAGTGATCCGGTTTTAGTTAAATATTCTGGAATGATTGTGGTTACTTTTTGTGTTATGTTTTCTTTGCCTTTCATGTATTTTATTATTAAAAAAGAAGAAAGTGAGGATGAGGAAACTTTTGGGTTGGTAAATGTTTGGAAAATTCATAAAGATGCTATTTTAGCTTTGATGTGGTTATTTGTTGGATTTGTAATTGCTTTTGGTTTCTGGCACTTAGTTGTTCAGGATTCTACGACTCTGAACGCGCAGATTGAGACCTATTGTGTTATTAATGCGCCGTATCATGTTGAGGAATGTGTTCAAAATTATGCGGGAGGGAACATGCTTCAGCCCACCGGGGCTTTTTCTAAGACTGATAGATTATTGTCGATTGTTGAGAATAATGTTTATGTCATGATTTTCACGCTGATATTTTCGTTGATATTCGGTGCGGGAGCAATATTTGTTTTGGCATGGAATGCTACTGTCATTGCTGGAGCGATAGGAATTTTTTCTAAATACAGTCTAGCCAAACTTCCTGCAGGCCTTGCGAGATATATGATTCATGGTTTTCCTGAAATCGGAGCGTATTTTATTACGGCCCTTGCTGGAGGAATCTTGGGAGTTGGATTTTTGAGACATGGAATAAACGACCATAGGTTCTTTAGGGTTTTAGAAAATGTTGCTGTTTTACTTTTCTTTGCATTAATTATCTTGATTTTAGCGGGAGTAATGGAGGTTTATTTTACACCTTTGTTTTTTGGTTGATTTTCTCTTTATCCATTATATATTGGTTAAATAAAAAATAATATGAAATTGAATATTTATTCTGGATAAAATTTAATTGGGTTAATATGCTTCTTAATTTAATTAAATTTAAAAGTAATTCAAACTTTTAGAGAGTATGGAAAATATTATCTTTTTGGGTTTTTTGTTTATACCTGTAGTTTTAATATCTTTTATACTTACATTGGGAATTTTGCCTAAATGGATTAAAAAGTCTAAAGAAATAGGTTTAGTTTGGGAAGATATGCATAAGCCAGGGCATCCGAAGAATGTTGCTGGTTCTGGGGGGGTGGCGGTTCTTGTTGGATTTTTAGTTGCGATTTTTTTATATATTGGAATAAAGACTTTTGTTTTTGAAACTGAGAGCAATTTGATTAGAATTTTTGGATTGATAACAACTGTTGTTCTTGCTGGCTCTGTTGGGTTGATAGATGATATTTTTGGTTGGAAAAGAGGAGGGTTGTCTAAGAGAAATAGAATAATTTTAATGATTTGTATTGCGGTTCCTTTGATGGTTTTGAATGTTGGGACTTCCACGATGATGGGGATTAATTTTGGGTTGTTTTTTCCTTTAGTTGTTGTTCCTTTTGGAATTGTGGGAGCTACGACTGTTTTTAATTTTCTTGCAGGATATAATGGGCTTGAGGCGAGCCAGGGAATTTTGATTTTGACTGGACTCGTGATAATTAGTTTTTTAGAGGGGGAGCTTTGGTTGAGTTTGATTGGAGCAGCGATGATAACTTCTTTGTTAGGTTTTTGGTTCTTTAACAAATACCCTGCGAAAACTTTCCCGGGAGATGTTTTGACTTATATGATTGGGGCTTTGATTGCATGTATTGCGATTCTTGGGAACATGGAGAAAATTGCGTTGTTTTTCTTTATCCCTTATGCCTTTGAGTTTTTCCTTAAAGCTAGAGGGAGATTTAATAAACAGAGTTTTTCAAAAGTTAACAAAGATGGAACTTTAGTTCCTTTGTATCCTAAAATTTACAGCTTAAATCATGTTGCAGTTAGAATTCTTAGAAAGATTAAAGGTTCTGCTAGAGAATGGGAAGTTGTTGCTTTGATTAATATTTTCCAGGTTTTGGTAATTGTTTTGGGTTTTGTTTTTATTTATTAA
>CAYVFP010000030.1:3378-6931 GCA_964451055.1 Candidatus Woesearchaeota archaeon | reverse complement strand
TATTTTTGAAAGCAAATGTTTTTTAAAAGATAATTCCTAGGATACTTCATGGATAACGTTGAAAAGATTATTGAATCTTTAAGTCCGAATGAGAAAAAGATTTTGAAATATTTGGAGGAGGATTTTAATGAGATTTGTAAGAAATCTAATTTAGACAAGGTTTCTGTTTTGAGGTCTTTGGAGTATTTGGACAATAAGGGAATAATAAATTTGAAAATTTTGAAAAAGAAAATTGTAGATGTTGGAGTTAATGGGGCATTGTATAAGAAAAAAGGTTTGCCCGAGAGAAGATTGGCTAATTTTGTTGCAGAAAAAAGAATTGTTTCAATTAAAGATGCACAGAAAGAATCTGGCTTGTCTTCTGATGAATTCAAAATTTCATTAGGAGTTTTGAAGAAGAAAGCACTTATTGAACTGAAGAATGGAAAGTTAATTTTTAATGGGACTATGCAGGAATTATCTAAAAAGTCTCTTGAAGAATTGTTTTTGGAAAGCTTGCCTTTGGAGTATGATTCTTTAAGTCCAGAGCAAATGTTTTCGTATAAGGCTCTTCATTCAAGAAAAAATATGGTTGAACTTGAGGACTCTAAAAAAATTGAGATTGAGGTTACTGAGCTCGGAAAGAGAATTATTTCTTCCAAAACTCTTAATCAAGAATTGATTGAAGGAATTGATTCTAATCTTTTGAGGAATGAAAGGAATTGGAAAGGAAAGAAGTTTAGAAGATATGATGTTAAAGCCCCTGTTTCTGCAATTAGTGGAGGGAAAAGACATTTTGTTAATGCTGCGATTGATTATGGAAGGAGAGTTTGGACTGAGCTTGGTTTTGAAGAAATGTCGGGAGAGATGGCCGTCTCTAGTTTTTGGAATTTTGATGCTCTTTTTACAGCACAGGATCATCCAGTAAGAGAAATGCAGGATACATTTTTTTTAGATAAAAATTCAGATCTTCCAGATAAGAAATTGGTTAAGTCTGTTTCAGATGCGCATGAGAAAGGAGTTGATGGCAGCAAGGGATGGAATTATGTTTGGAATTCAGACGAGGCAAAGAAGATGGTTTTGAGAACTCATACGACTTGTTTGTCTTCTAAGAAGCTGGCGGATTTGAAAGAAGAAGATTTGCCAAAGAAATATTTTGCTATAGGTAAAGTTTTTAGAAATGAAACTGTGGACTGGTCCCATGGGTTTGAATTTAATCAGACCGAAGGAATTGTTGTTGATCCGGATGCAAATTTTAGACACCTTTTGGGATACTTAAAACAGTTTGCTAAGAAAATGGGATTTGAAAAGGTTAGATTTAGGCCTGCTTATTTTCCTTATACTGAACCAAGCGTCGAGGGGGATATTTGGAACGAGGAAAGAAAAGAATGGGTCGAATATTTTGCTGCAGGGATTTTTAGGCCAGAAGTTACAGCTGCAGTTTTTGGAAAACCGATTCCAGTTTTAGCTTGGGGTCCTGGTTTTGATAGAATGATTATGAAGATAAATGAAATAAAAGATATAAGGGATTTGTATAAAAATGATTTAACTCAACTAAGAAAAATGAGGGTTCTAATTAAATAAGATGGGAAAAAATAAAATTAAAGAAACGAGTCTTATTCTTAAACCCTCTCCTGGAAAAGGAATCGGAGTATTTTCTATTGAAGAAATCCCCGAGGGAAAAAGACTATACTGGCAGAAAACAAGAGTCATTCCAAAGAGAAAATTAAGAAGAAATAAAATCTTAAGATTTCTATGTAATACTTATGGAGTTGAAATAGAAAAAGGATATGAATGCCCTAGAAATTTCCAGAGAATGGAAATTATGTGGTTTCTAAATCACTCCAATAATCCGAATCTCTCTACAGGAAAATCATTTTATTTTGTCAATAAAAAAATAAAAAAAGGAGAAGAATTAACTATTGATTATAGAGAATTTAAGGAACCTAATCAAAGTTACCTAAAAGAATATAAATAAAATGGCAAATATAAAATTTTCAAGAAAAACATTTGAGAAAGAAATTGGTAAATTAGACGAGAAAATGCAAAATAGAATTGCAATGTTTGGAACTACCTTAGAGGGCTTTGACGATAAAGAGATTGAATTAGAAATTTTTCCTAATCGTCCTGACCTTTTGAGTTATTCTGGTTTTAAGAGATCTTTTCTTTGTTTTTTGGAGAAGCAAAAAGGGATGAAGGATTATAAAATTCATGAGCCAGAAAAAGATTACAATGTGACAATAGATAGTTCTGTTAAAGATGTTCGGCCTTATACTGCTTGTGCAATAGTTAAGGGACTTAAGTTGAATGATGAAAGAATAAAAGAAATAATTGACTTACAAGAAAAGTTGCATAATACCGTTGGACGTAGAAGGAAGAAATTAGCTGTTGGAGTTTATCCTTTGGAAAAGATTAAATTGCCTATAGATTATAAGGCTCTCGAACCAGATAAAATTAAGTTTCAACCGTTGGAAGCTTCTAGAGAAATGACTGGCCTGGAGATCTTGCAAAAGCATCCGACTGGAAAGGATTATGCTTCGCTTCTTGCAGGAAAATCTAAATTTCCAGTTTTCATAGATTCTGAAAAGAATGTTTTAAGTATGCCTCCGATAATTAACTCAGAATCTACAGGAAGAGTCGATTCGAAGACAAAAGAGGTTTTTGTTGAATGTTCTGGTTTTGATGAAGATATTTTGAATAAGGCATTAGTAATTGTCGTGAGTGCTTTGGCAGAGATGGGTGGAAAAATTTATTCTATGGAAGTTAAAGGCTCAAAAAAGAAAGTTAGTCCTGACTTTTCTAAAGAGAAGTTCAGTTTGTCCTTAGAAAGAGCAAATAAACTTTTAGGGGTTGATTTGAAGGAAAAAGAGTTGAAGAGACTTTTTGAGAAAATGGGTTTGAATTATTCTGGAGGGGAAGTTGAAATTCCTGCTTGGAGAACCGATGTTTTGCATGAAGTAGATTTGATTGAAGATTTGGCAATTGCTTATGGTTATGATAGTTTTGAACCAGAAATTCCAAATATCTCGACAATGGGAAATCCAGACTTTAAAGAAGTTATTAAAAAGAAAATTGCAGAAATCTTAATTGGACTTAATTTTTTAGAAATCTCAAATTATCATTTGATTCCAAAAGAAGACGCCTTTAGTAAAATGGGCTTAGACGATAAAAATGCTTTGGAACTTTCTGGCGCAAAATCTGAATATAATGTTTTGAGGAATAATCTTGGTTCTTATTTGCTTAAAATTTTTTCAGAGAATGTTGATTCAGAGTATCCTCAAAAGATTTTTGAATTAGGAAGAGTTTTTAATTCAGATCCTTCTGGAAAAATTGTTGAATCTGAAAGATTGTCCTTAGGAATTGGTCCAGGGAATTTTACAGAAGTGAAACAGATTTTAGAATATCTTGGGAGAATGTTTGGTTTAGATTTTGAGTTTTCGGAAGCTCGAGAGTGTCCATTTCATTTTGTTGAGGGAAGATGTGCAGAAATTTTTATAGGAAAAACAAAAATAGGTTCTTTTGGAGAAGTTCACCCTAGAACTCTTAGAACTTGGAAGATTAAGATGCCGATAGC
>CAYVFP010000030.1:0-3278 GCA_964451055.1 Candidatus Woesearchaeota archaeon | reverse complement strand
GAGGTATATTGTGAAGAATCCCAAAGAAATGTCGATTTTTGTACGATGGAATATAATCCTGTTTGTGGTAGCGACGGGAAAACTTATAGCAACCCCTGCCAAGCTTGTAAGAATCCTGAAGTTGAATTCTATCTGGGTGGAGAGTGTTGAAACTAGGCTAGACAAAGATTGCTATTTATCTTTACAATTTTATGCATAAGATTGAATTAATTGCAACGCACCACTAATTAATAGCCATAATCCCACAACTAAGTTAAGACTTTTTGGCCAAACTAAGACTACGATTCCCGCAATTAAAGCAACTATTCCTGATACTGCTAATGTTAAGACCATTTTTTTCCTCCTTTTCAATTTTTAATTTTTTAGTAAAATAAAAAATAATTTAATTTATCTAAGAGATAATGATTTTTTAATTCATTCCAGCTCTTGAATTTGCGTTCGCATTTGCTTCAGCTTCGGCAGATGTAGAAATTGATGTCCACCAAGGCCTATTAACATCTACTATCGCTCCGGTTTCAGTGTCAACGTTAACTTTAACATCTGCATTCGATTTTATAATTCCTAAAAACCTATATGGTTTTTCAACTTCTATCTCGTATGTTGCTCTTGTTTCTCCGTTAGAAGAAATTTCTTTCATTTCAATCGAACAATTATCAGAACATCTTTCTGCGTTTGTGTTGTTTATTGCAATGTTAACGGCGGCAGAGGGATTCACGTTAATAATGACTTCATTTCCATTTGAAAGTCTTAGAGTAGAATTTGCTTGCGAATTTCCTCTTACTTCAGCATATGTTTTTACGTTTGTTCCATCGATATTAACAATTACTTGCTTGGATTTATCTGAGTCGTTAGAATCAGAAGCCTCTGTTTCAGAAGAACTTGTGATTGAAACATCTGCGTTTGAATCTCTCTCTATTCCTGTCTTTGAGTCAGAATCAAGATATAATGGACTTACCAAAGATAAGGAGATTATTAATACAAACATTGTTACTAAAAATCTATTCATTTTTTTCATTTCCCCCTTTCATTTCTATTTTAGTTTTTATGTCTTTGAGAGTTGTTTTTGTTTTTCCGTGAATTTTGCACATGCTTTCTATGCTTATTTCTTTTGGAATTTCTTCAAGGAAGAAAGTCACTCTTGGTTCTAATTTTTTTGTGAGTTCTATTTTCCCGAGAAATTCTTTCTCGTTTGAAATTTTTATGAAGTCTATTTCGTGATATCCTGCCTTTGAGTCATTTCCAATTATTTCTATTTCAACGATAGCCCCTTTTTCTTTATCCCAACTATCAATTTCTACAATTGGAAAGTGCGCTGGAGAACTTCCTATTTCTTCTACGGTTGGTTCGAATATCATATTATTTAGAATAAAGAGAACTATTTAAGAAAACGTAGTGTTTGGGCAGACAACTTATTTTATAGAATCCCAAAGGATTTCAAAGTTGGCTTTTTGAGAATTTGCTATTGCTTTGTTATAAATCTTTATTGATTCAATTGGGCTTTTGTAGAGAACATGGATTATGCAATCTTTACATATTATTGAGAGAGTTTGTTTTCTTTGTTTTTCATGAAGCCTTTTTATTTTTAGAGATTTGGGGAATTTGGTTTTTGGACATTTTTTTAAATCACAAATTTCAATTATCCTTACTGGAACTTTTTTTTGTTTAGACATTTTTTCTATTTTCTTTAGGAAGTCCTCAGTTAAGACCTCGACAGCCTTTTCGTCTGCGCCTTCAATTAAAATTTCTTGACCAAGCTCGAATAGTTTTTCTATTTCATTTCTTAGTTCTATTGCTCCTTTTCCTACAATTAGTCCTTCTTTTACGGAAGATTTTTTCGATTCTGAACTTAATTTTTCTATAGAATTCATTAACTCTTTTTCTTTTTCTTTTGCAAATCTTTTTAATTTTGAAGGATCTACAGAAACAAAGAGTTTTTTTGATTCGCCGATTATTTCATTTACAAATCCTTTTTTTACTAAATTTCTTAAGCTGTCGTATGTATTTGATCTATGAATTTCTGTCCTTTTTGAAATTTCTAGTGCAGTAGATTTCGACGATTTCATTAAGTCAAGGTAGATTATTATTTCATTTTTGTTTAATCCAAGATATTCTAAACTTGAGACAATTTCGTCTATTTCCTCTTTAGGCAGGTTTAATGAAATGTTGGTCATTTTAAAATAAGATAAATTTATATGATTTTTTAGATTATATATCTTGTGTTTTTGGGGTTTCTTAGCAGACTGCCGAGTTTTATATATTTTTCAAACAATTTTATAGTATGGAAATAAGAACAGAACTGATAAATGAAGAGGGGATTATCTCAGAGAAGTATACTTGCGATGGAGAAGATGTAAATCCTTCTATTGCATTGGGGGAGATTCCAGAGTTTACAAAAAGTATCGCGTTAATTTTTGAGGATCCTGATGCTCCAGATCCGAATCCTTTTGTGCATTGGCTTCTTTGGAATGTTTCTCCTGGAGATAAGATAAAAGAGGACTCTTTCCCAGAGGGAGCGGTTAGAGGAGAGAATGATTTTGGAAAACTTAATTATGGTGGCCCCTGTCCTCCTATTGGAACTCATAAATATTTTTTAAGAATTTATGCATTGGATTCGATGCTTGATTTGGAGGAAGGTGCGAAAAAAGAAGATTTGATAAGAGAGATGGAAGGACACATAATAGAAGAAAAAGAAATTTCTGGAGAATATTCTAAAAAGGAGTAAAGAGTTTTGATTTTAATTTTTTAAGGGGGTTTTTATATTTTGTTTGAAAATTAAAATTTTATGAGAGATTTTTGGAAGGAATTATTGTGTAAGACTTAAATAAGAGGGGGTCTTTATTAATAAATGGAAAGCGAAAAAAAATGCGAAAAATGCCGGGGAACTGGAATTGTAAAAGAGAAAGATGGAACAGCTCATACTTGTTTTGATTGTCTTTTTAGTGGTAGGATGGATCAACATACTAAAGATATGAGAAGATTTAAGGATATTTCTTAATTTTTTGTTTTGGGTTATGTTTTAATTAATTTTCAAAAACTAGTTGTGCTAGGATATTTCACTTTATTCAATATCAATGGTGTCTCGACGGAGATTGATTAAAATCAAAATTTTAATTAGCACAAAATTTGTTAAATTTTGCACCAAACTCGGATTGTCGTTTCTCACGACGAATCAAATTTAATTTTACGTTTTAGAATCAGAATAAGTTCAACTTTCAGTTGAAATACGCCCCGACCGAGATTCGAACTCGGGTCACTAGCGTGAAAGGCTAGCATACTTG
>CAYVFP010000029.1:2527-6948 GCA_964451055.1 Candidatus Woesearchaeota archaeon | reverse complement strand
AAGAACAGATTATAACAATCTTGAATATGTTTTCTTTAGGGCTTTAGATTTCTAACAAACTCTTTAAACCCATAACCCTTCTTAAGGAAATGACAAATCTAAAGTTAGGAATCGACGACGCTGGACGTGGACCGGTTATCGGGCCAATGATCGTTGCAGGTGTTTTAATAACAGAGGATCAAGAAAAAGAATTAAAAAGACTTGGAGTGAAAGACTCCAAAAAGGTAACGCCCAGAAGAAGAGAAGCTCTTTATGGAAAAATTATCTCAATTGTAAAAGCATACCATTACGTAGCAATATTCCCCGATGAAATAGACAAGTCCCTTGATGAAGGAATAAACCTAAATCAGGTAGAAGCAATAGCCTTCTCAAAAGTAATTAACAAATTAAATGACAAAAAAGAAAAAATAAGTCTCTATCTTGATTGCCCTTCTATAAGCATAAACAAATGGTGCGATTCCCTAAAAAGAATTCTAAAGGATCTGTCAAACTTTGAAATAACTTGTGAACACAAAGCAGATACAAATTACACTTCTGTTGCAGCAGCATCTATAATTGCAAAATATCACCGTGAAAAAGAAATGGACAATTTAAGAGAAAAATACGGTAGGGAAATTGGTTCAGGATATACTTCAGATCCCTCCTCAAGAAGATTTCTGGAACAAAGAATCCTCGAACTAAAAGATACAGGAATTTTCAGAAAATCTTGGGTAACCTACAAAAACGCTCTAAAAGAATCCAGTCAAGGAAAGCTGTTTTAAATCTTAGATAAATATTTTTCCAAATCTTTATAATTTTTATCTCGATCCAAAAAACAAACAAGAATTATCTTTGGGGCAATAACAGCATAAATTAATCTTTTTTCTTTTCTATTGATATTCAGTCTTATTCTAAAAACTTTAGAAAATTTCTTAGAATGTATCCTCTTATTTCTATATGGATTTTCTTTTATCAATTGTATTTTGTTATAAATTAATTTTTTGGTTTTAGAATCAAAATCTTTAATTTGTTCGTTAAAATAGTTAGAAGAAATAATTTCAAAACTCATTCTAAGAGCATTTTATTTAATTCTTTTTCATTTGAAAATCTTTTTCTCTTAATTGTTTTTTCAATTAAATCATCAATCAAACTAATTTCCTTCTCGCTAAAGGTCTCATCAAATTCATTATTATCAAATATTTTTTCTCTCATACTCATTGTAGCCAATTCCTGAACGTTTCTGAATCCAAAATTTTTAGCATAGCTATTCGCAGCTTCTAAGAGATTTACTGGAATTTTAAGGTTTATTTGTTTTGTTTCCATGATATCTATAGATATCCATAAGTATTTAAAACTTCCTAAATATTTGTCTAAGAATCCAGTCAAGGAAAACTGTTTTAAAATAACTGTCAAGAAGCGTTGATTCTTCTCTCAAAACTTAAAAACCCTTTAATCCTTTATTAATTAGAATGATTAAAAGAGTGGTTTCAGAGATTAGAGGGAAGATTCACATTAAGAAACCGCAGGTGTCGTAATATGCCCTACATAAAAGAACTGGTGATGAAAGGATTCAAGAGTTTTGCTAAAAAAACAGAATTACCCTTTACCCCCGGAATTAATGTTATCCTGGGCCCAAACGGTTCTGGAAAGTCAAACGTTTCAGACGCACTCTGTTTTGTTTTAGGAAGATTAAGCATAAAATCAATGCGTGCAGCGAAAGCTTCAAATTTAGTATTCCAAGGAGGAAATGGAATCGCCCCCTCAAAAGAAGCAATGGTGGAAATTGTCTTTGACAACACTGACAACACTTTTTCAGTAGACTCAGACGAACTTTCAATAAAAAGGATAGTCCGAAAAAACGGCCAAAGCATTTACAAAATCAACAACCAAACAAAAACAAGACAGGAAGTCCTTACAATTCTTGCTCAGGCAGGAATAGATCCGAATGGTTTTAACATAATTCTTCAGGGAGAAATCCAAAACTTTGTAAAATTACAACCAGAGGAAAGAAGAAAAGTTATAGAAGAAGTTTCTGGAATTTCCGTGTACGAATCAAGAAAAGAAAAATCAATGAAAGAATTAGAAAAAACAGAAAACAAACTTAAAGAAGTTACAGCGATACTAAAAGAAAGAAATTCTTACATGAATAATTTGGAAAAAGAACGTGAAGAAGCTCTAAAGGCAAAGAAGTTCAAGGAAGATGTGAAAAAATTCAAAAAAAGTATTCTCAACTCAGATTTACAAAAAAAGAAAAAAGAGATTTCTGGTATTGAAAAACAAATTGGAGAAAAACAAAAGTCAGTAGAAAAAAACAAAAAAGAAATAGTAAAATTTAATTCATTAATAGAAAGTCTCGAGAACAAAATTTCTGAAATCAACAAAACAATTCAAGAATCCACTGGACTCGAACAAGAAAAGCTTAACAACGAAATTGCAAATCTTAGAGCCGAGCTAGCTGGTCTCAATGTTAAAATAGAAAACAACACTCGAAAAATCTCTTCAATCCAAAGACAAAAAAAAGAACTAGAATCTTCGGTAAAAGAAATAAGCCAAGAAATAAAAACCCTTCAGAAAGAATCCCCAACAATTAAAAAAATTCAAAAAGAACTTGAACAAAAAAGGAAAGCCCTAGAAAAAATAGAAGAAGAAAGGAAAAAACACTACATGTCTAAATCAGAACTAAGAACAATAGTTGAAAGACTAGACGAAAAGAAACAAACTCTTCAGGGCCATAAAAATGAATCAGATTTCTTATTAAAGCAAATAGATTCTTTATCAATCGAAATCTTCGATAAAAAAGCCTCAGAACCAAAACTTGAAAAATTAAGGATTGACCTTTCAGAAAAAAAACAATTTCTTGAAAATCTTAACATTAAGGAAAAAGAACTGGAAAAAACGATAACCATGTCAGAATATGAAATCTCAGAACAAAATAAAATCGTCGACAAAATCGCAAAGATGGACATCTGCCCTCTATGCAAAAGCCACATAACTGAAAAACATATTTCTCAGATAAATAAAGAAATTGAACCGAATCTTTCAGAGTTAAACAAAAAAATAGAATCAAGCGAAAAGGCCCTAAACGATTTGTACAACAAAAGAGATTTACTTAAACAAGATATCGATTCTCTAGAAACTCAAATCTCCAAAGCAAATTCGGATATAATGAAACTAAAAAACATAGAAGAGAAATCAAAACAAATCAAATCTCTTCAGGAAAAAATTGAAACTATGAAAAAAGAAATAGAGCATCTCGAGAACAGAAGAAGAGTTTTAGAAGACCGTTTTGACGAAAATATGAATATAGAAGAAAAATACGAGACCCTTAAGATAGAAGTTCAGGAAATTTCACTTAGAAACCATGAAAACCTCGATTCCGAAGTTTCATTCAAACAAAGAGAATTAGAAAGAATGAAAATTTCTCAAAAACAATTATTCCGGGAAGAGGACGATCTATCAGAAGAATTAGGGAATCTTAAGAAGACACTAATAGAAAAAGAGAGCCTGTTAACTCAAAAAAGAAAGAAAGAAGAAATCCTTACTCAGAAATTTCAGAAGTTAATTGAAGAAAGAGATAAACACCAATATGAAATAAGGAAACGGGACAATGAGTTATCAAAAGTTAAAAACATAGTCTACAACTTGGAACAAGAAATTAACAATTTAAAAATAGAAATCGCAAGAGTTAATGCTGAAATAGAAAGCCTTGAAACAGACATCTTAGAATTTCCAGACATAGAAATAGTCCCAGGATCAAGAGACTCTCTCTCAGAAAAACTCTTAAGAACTCAAGAAAGAATTGAAAAGCTTGGTTCGGTTAACATGCGTGCACTTGAAGTTTACGAGGAAGTAAAGAAAGAGTATGATTCAATAAAAGAGAAAGTAGAAACAATCGAAAAAGAAAAACTGGGGGTTATGAGAATAATCCATGAAATCGACATAAAGAAGAAAAAGATTTTCCTCAAGACATTAGAAGAATTGAATATAATTTTCTCAAGAAACTTTGCACAGATTTCAACAAAAGGAGAAGTATATTTGGACTTGGAAAACAAAAAGACTCCTTTTGAAGGGGGAGTAAATGTCGTAATAAAGACCGGGCACGGAAAATATTTTGACATAAAATCTCTTTCAGGAGGAGAACAAACTATGGTCGCACTCTCGCTGATATTTGCAATTCAGGAATTAAAGCCATATTGCTTCTACATCTTAGATGAAATCGACGCAGCCCTAGACAAAAGAAACTCTTCAAGACTCGCAGCCTTGTTAAAGAAATACATGCAAAAAGGACAATACATCATCATCTCACACAACGACGAAATAATCCAAAACGCTACAAACCTCTATGGTGTTTCAATGCATTCTGGAGTTAGCAAGGTCGTTAGTTTAAGGGTTTAGAATTAATTTTCAAATTTAAGCTCAAGCTGACTTGCTTGAGGAGTTTT
>CAYVFP010000029.1:0-2427 GCA_964451055.1 Candidatus Woesearchaeota archaeon | reverse complement strand
CGATTTTGGCTAAGATTTTTTCCTAACGGAAAAAATAAAGGGGGTTATGGGTTGCCCCCATTGTATAAATAATAAAAATAAAAAAACAAAAGTTAAGAAAAGTTAGTAATAACTTTCCCCAAATTCTTCTTTAGATTCCGGCTTTTTACTCAATAGTACAATCAGTACAACTAACAATACTAAGAAAATTACTGCCAATACAATTGTTAAAATAACAACTGGGCTTAGGCCTTTGTTTCCTTCAACGTTCAAGTTAAAGCTTTCGCCTTTTACAACTTTACCAGTTGAAATAACGCTAACATCAAAAGAATAGTCTCCTTCTTCTTCAGCTGAAGCATAAACTTTTACAGTTTCACTTCCCATTGCAGGGATTGCAAAAACTGTGTCTTCAGCGTCAACAGAAACATCTTCTGAATCAACTTCTAAATTGTAAACCTGGATTTTGTCCGTAGGGTTCACAACAATTAAGTCATATTCAGCTTCTTCGCCAACAGCAACGTTCTTTACAGTGCTAGATGTGATGATGTTGTTTGAAAAGTCGTTTGAGATGAAGATTTTCTTTTCGTCACAGTGTTCAAGTAATTCTAATGAACCACTTATACATGAACTAGAGTAACCATCTGTTCCACAGATTGAATCCCACTTATTAGTCATATCGCCGCTATAAAGGTCTACGTTCAGAGAGTAGATTCCTTCGTTTACCGCGTATGGAACTTCTAAGTAAAGTCTTCCAAGGACAGTGTCATCTTCATTACAATCATCGTCTTCGCAAACTTCAACAGGAACTAAGTCTCCAAACCAATGAGGTCCTTGTGAAATTCCTAATTCAGGAACTTCAACAACAACATAAAGGTCTTCTAATTCGTTGTATCCAGTATTTTTAAGAACAACATCTACAGGGATTGTTTCACCTGCTTCAATTGAACTTGGAACAACAACAGACTTAATTTCAATGTTGTATGAAGGTCTTTGTACTCTAAGAGTTGCCTCGTCAAGTACTGTTTTGTATTCTTTACCGTCGATTTCAATGCTTAAAGTCAAATCATCTGAAAGTTCGTCTGAAAGTTCGTAAGGAACTCTTAAACTCAAAGTCTTTCTATATGACTTGTTTTCTTCAACATCAAAAACGTCGCTAACAGCTCTTGATTCAGCTTTTTCGCCTTCAAGCTCTGCTTCAATAGTAACATCAGTATCGTCTTCTAAAGCAGTAAAGTAAACCTTAACAGTTAGAACTTCACCTGCAACAACACTAACAGTACTACCATATACACTCATACCTTCAACAGTAACATCATAACCACTAACAATATCGTTCGCACTCGCAAAAGGAGCTAAAACGAAAAGTAAAGCTACGATTGTAACTAATGAAGCCAGCATTTTTACTGTTTTCATTTTTTTGTTCTCTTTTTTAATTAGTTCGGAAGCATCGCATTCCATATTTATACATCCCGATACTCCTTTATAAACTTTGTCATTTTATAGTTACTATACTTTAACCGGCTGTCCGGACAAATAGTTAAAACCTTTCAGAGTAGATTTCAATCCCAGAAACAGAATCCTCAATCATCGTCGGAGATTCGTTAATTATTACTATTTTTTTGTTCTTAGGTAAATTCTCAAGAAGCAATTTCCATTCTTCATTTTCAGTTGACTTATGCTTTCTTTCCCCTTTCTCACCATAAATCATCCCAGAGAAATGAATATGCAATTCATCAAGGCTTTCAAATAATTTCAGCGTTTCCTTAAACCTATAGTCTCCACCACTACGTGCAAATATATGCGCAAAGTCAATACATGCATGACACTTTGTGTCCCTAACAAGCTGTGCAATCTCTTCAATAGACCCAAAAACATTAATTTTACCCATAGTCTCAGGAGCCAATTCAGGAGTATAATTTTTCTCTTTTCGCAAATCCTGTAACTTCAAAATTTGATCCCTTATATTGTTATATGTCTCTTTCTTATCCATCTTGCCATAATAGCCCGGATGAAAAACAACATACTTTGCCCCAAGAAAAGTTCCTACTTTTAGAGACTGCTCAATTCTAGCCCTACTTGCCCCCACTTTAACCTTCTCCACAGAATTAAGATTAACAAAATACGGAGCATGAATAGACAACTGGATTCCAAGTCTTTTAGCAGCTTTCCCTATTTCTATAGCTTCTGGCTCTTTCATATAAGCTCCATAAGTAAACGCAATCTCGCATGCCTCAAACCCCAAAGATTTATACTTTTCAAGAGTTTCAATCGCAGTTCTAACAGGCCCAAGTCCAGCAGGTCCAAACTTAATTTTCGCTTTCTTTTCCATTATCTGCTTAAGAAAATAGCGTATTAAAGGGTTTTGGAGATAGTTATTTATTTTAGATGTCAATTAAAAAAAGGTTGTTGAAGAATGAAATTAGATATTGATGTTTCAGGAGAGGATCT
>CAYVFP010000028.1:6048-7312 GCA_964451055.1 Candidatus Woesearchaeota archaeon | reverse complement strand
TTATCAACGAGAATAATTAGCGTATAAAACGAATTTAAGTTTGTTTTACAGTTGTTAGATACCCTCATTCATACCTCAAAGCATCAACTGCGTTAATCTTTGAAGCTCTTATTGCAGGAATAACTCCAGAAATAGTTCCAGTTACAACCGCAAATAAAATACACCCTGCAAACATCCAAAAGGAATAATAAGGTTGTAAGAATCCCCATCCAAGTGAACTAAGAATTGCTCCTGCTAATTCCGTCAAACCAAATCCTAATAAAACTCCCATAGCCCCTGCAACAAATCCTAAGAATGCAGACTCAAAAAGAAAAATACCGAAGATATCTGTATTTCTTGCTCCAATAGATTTCAAAATTCCAATTTCTTTATACCTTTCAAGAACAGAAGTAATCATTGTGTTTGCTGTATTAACTCCTGAAACCAAAACCGAAATCAAAGCTATAAGAATAACAAACCCTATCACAACATTTAACGAACTAGAATAAGATTCTACCATGTCTTCAAAAGACTGAACAAAAAAATCTTCTTTTCCTTCTTCCAAATTTCTATGCTTCCTTAAATTTTTCTTTATATTCTCTATAGTTTGATCCATTTTATCTATATCAACTCTAACTACAATTTCAGCATAACTTTCTTTGTCTGGAAAAATCTCTTTAAACTCTTTATTTGTAACATAAATATTCGCATCATCTGCAGGATTCCCTACTCCTTGAAAAAAACCAATTACCTTTTTCTTCTCACCTTTAATTTCAATCTGATAGTTTACCTCTAGAGTATTTTCAAAAATTTTATCCTCAATTAAATAATTATATCCCAAGAGAACGCCGGAATCTCCCGAATTCAGAAGCCTTCCCTCTTGCAACTCAACTCCAAAAACATCGACCACTAAAGGTACATCTGGATCATAAGATACAATATATGCATAAGCGCTTTCTCCTCTAAATTTAGCCTCCACAGTATTTATGTAAACTCCCGTAGCTTCATAAACCCCCGAAGTTCTCTGAATAACCTCTAAATCATCATCATCAATAACGAAATTTTCAGAAATTCCAGTAACCCCTGAGCCCTTCGCCATTATCAATAACTTATCTGCGGAAGAACCGGTAGTAAAACTTTCGGTATAATTATACAACCCATAACCAAAACTAATGAAAATAAATATCGTCGCTATTCCCACTAAAATCGAAAAAATAGTAAGAAAGCTTCTACCTTTACGATGATTCAAATTCCTAAGAGAGTACTTTATTGATTCTTCATTCAT
>CAYVFP010000028.1:3935-5948 GCA_964451055.1 Candidatus Woesearchaeota archaeon | reverse complement strand
TTCATCCCCTTATAGCCTCCACTGGATTTTGTTTAGCTGCTTTAAGAGCAGGAGTTATTCCTGCGAGCCCTCCGATAAGGAAACTTCCAAGAAGGGTAAAAAAGATTAACCCAAAATTGAGACCCATCTCCACTTCTGAACCGACAAAACTATTTATTCCCACAACTCCAATAAGTCCTATAATTGTTCCAAACAAAACCCCTGCAATTCCTCCTAACAGGCCCAATAAACTAGATTCAATAAAAAACTGTAAAAAAATATGTTCATTTCTTGCCCCAATAGATTTCATAATTCCAATTTCTTTTTTCCTTTCCCAAACCGAAGTTGTCATCGTATTAACAATACCCAAGGCCCCAATAAAAATTGAAATAGATGCGACAATAACTATAAATGCCTGAACTCCACTGAGAATATTATTAACGCTAGACATCATGGCTTCTGGCGTAGAAACACTAAAGTCTTCTTCTCCTTCTTTAACATCCCTCGTTCTTCTAAGAGCTTTTTCAATATCTTCTACAGTCTTATCCATCCGATCTTTATCGACGGGCTGAGCAACAATTGTATCTATCTCCTCACCAAAATTAAAAAGATCATCCATATCCTCTTCATTCATATAAACAGCATTATCAAAAATAAAACTCCCTTTCTTATCCAAAATTCCTACAACCTCAAATTCTTCATCTTGTATCAAAACATCTCTTCCAGGAACAACTTCTTTCCCTAAACCAGCAGAGTCTGTATAAAAATTATAGCCCAAAAAAACCTTCTTAGAATCTGAATCTTCTAAAAATCTTCCAATCAAAGGCTCCTCATCAAGTTGAGAATAAATAAAATCTCTATCTTTTCCCGAAGGAATCGAGGCAAGATAACCAAAAACAACAACATCATTATATTCTAATTTTCCCGATTCAATATTTCTTCTAGAAGCTCTTTTAACAGAACTCAATTTTTGAATTGCTTCCAGATCATCCTCATTTAAAGGAGTTACAGCTCCCGCCCCTGGGGGTCCAAAGCCTGCTCCCGATGCTTGAACAGTAATAAGTTCAGTCTGACTAACTCCAAACTGACCTGAAACTGCCATCTGCAATCCCTGCCCTAATGAAATTAATGCGACAACAGCAGTAACTCCAATAAATATTCCTAAAAGGGTTAACCAAGATCTAACCCCCCGATGTCTCAAATTCTTAGCCGCAAGAAAAAACGAATCGGAAATCATTTAATTCCCTCCAGTCTTCTTCTTTCCTTTAGACTTTGAACCCAAATTTTTCTTTGTAATCTTCTCAACTTTACCATCTTTAAGCCAATAAACAACACGAGCATGTTCCTGTGCCAATTTTGGATCATGTGTAACCATGATAATTGTTTTCCCTTCCTTATTCAATTTATCCAAAAACTCCATTACAATATTTCCAGTCTTAGTGTCTAGATTTCCCGTAGGCTCATCCGCAAGAATAACATCAGGATCGTTTGCCAAAGAACGTGCAATTGCAACTCTCTGTCTTTGCCCTCCAGAAAGTTCTCCAGGATAATGGTCCATCCTATCTTCAAGTTCAACAAGTTTCAAAAGTTCCTCTGCTTTATCTTCACGCTCAAATTCATCAATACCTTGGAACATCATCGGAATCTGAACATTTTCTTTAGCAGTAAGATTTGGAATTAAATTAAAAGACTGAAAAATAAAACCAATTTTTCTCCCTCTTATTTGCGCCAAATCAGATTCAGTCAATTCAGAAATATCTTCTCCATCAAGAAAAATATGCCCATAAGTGGGGACATCTAAACTTCCAACCAGATTCATCGCTGTACTTTTTCCAGAGCCAGAAGGACCCATTATTGCAACAAATTCCCCTTCTGAAACCTTGAAACTAACTCCATCTACAGCCTTAACAGTAACCTCTCCCATACGATAATGTTTCTTAACATTTCTCAATTCAATCAAAATATTTCCACCACTTTTTTTATTTGCCATCAGAAAAAAAAGAAAATGAGTTATTTAAAATTATCTTAGTTTGG
>CAYVFP010000028.1:1808-3835 GCA_964451055.1 Candidatus Woesearchaeota archaeon | reverse complement strand
TTATCATTCAAAACTTTTTCAACAAGTCCCTTTTTCTCGAGCTTCTCATAATATCCCTTAACATCTGAATCAACATAACTCGAAGAACGAATTTTCTTTTTCAAAACATTCCAATAAAAATCTCTAGCCTCTTTCACAAGATTCTCCATAATTCCTTTTCCTTCATATTTCTTGAGAGTATTCATGGATTGAACAAAAGGAAATTCTTTTTCATGAGCATTAACATACAAATGACTCACTGGCTTTTTACCCTCTGCTGCAAAAAATTCTACAACACCGGGTTTCAAAAACTTATAATCATATTTTATATCCATTTTGATTCTCAAAAAATATTTAATTTCTACCGACAAAATCTTTTAACACAGCTACAACTTTTTCCCTAGCATTTGGCAAGAAATTAATAGAGCCTGCATTCTTATGTCCCCCGCCGCTTACGAAAGATTCGGGAACTTTTTCCTTAAGCTCTTTGATTAGCTCGTGAACAGAAAAGTTAGCCTCGTCTGTAGCTCTAAGTGTAATTGCAGTATTCATAATTCCTGCTGTAACAACTGCGGTATTTTCTGTTTTGTGTAAATAATCATCATGAAGCAAACTAACCGATCTACCTGGTTTAGGAAAAAATCCAAATCCTGGAAAACTTTCTTCAATTTTAATTGACTGTAACTGAACTCCATTGAACTCTTCAACCTTTGACCCAATCTTACCCATCTCAAGACCCTTCTTATCTAAATCTCTAATATATGGAGCCATCAAACTAACTAATTTCTTTTGTTTTTCACGAGGCTCTCCAAATAAAACTTCAATATATTCTCTAACTTCCATAAATCTAACTTTTGCAGAAACATAATCTATAACTAAAGAAATATCTGAAAGCAATTCTTTAGAATATCCTTCAGATTCTGCAATTTTCATATAACTTTCCATTGTTTTAGAATTAAGTAATTCAATTTTATCTGCATATCCTGCCATCGCTGGGATCTGCGAAATATTCTCAACCTTAGGATTAATGTATCTTGCAAGTTCTGAACAAAGCATTCCTGCAGAAAAAGCAGAACCATTTTCTCCAACTAAAAAAGGATTGATATGAACTAAGACTTCATCGGAAATAACATCTTTATCAAAGCCATGGTGATCTACAACAATAAAATCAGCTCCATGAATCTTACCTTGCTTAATTGCCATTAAGTCTTCTTCTGAAGAACCATTATCTGCAATAATAATCAAAGGCATTTTGTTTGAAAACTTAGCAACATTTCGCAATGAATTTGCAGTATCTCTTATAGAATCATCAATCTCATAGAAAGGAGCCTGACAAGGAGCCCTAGTATAATACTCCCAAGCTGCTTTTTCTGAATTGTGTTGATCAGTAATTAAAGGCAAAATTGCCTTCTCAAGTGCAAACCCTGAGCTATACCCATCTGCATCATTGTGGTGCCGAATAATTATTGGTCTGTCTTGAATAATTGCAAGTTTGATTTGCTGTGCAGCCTCCATAAACCTATCTTTAAGCTTATCTAAAATCACATCTTCAACCATAAATCCAACATCCTCAACTTTAGCACGCTTCATTTCAAGCTCTTTGATAGATTTATTAAAATCTTCTTTCTCTGAATCTGAGAGTTTAGAAATTTTTTGAATATCTCCTTCAACTTCTCCTTGGAATTGTTCTATCTTAATTGTTGCCTTCACAAAATCTTCTTCATCAATTTCAGGGTAAGCTCTAGTTCCAGGACCTTCAAATCCTTTAAGCTGTAAAGAACCCGACCCATCTCCAACAACAAAAATCGTTGGTCCTCCAGTTTGAACAACCCTATTAACTTTACCTCGAACCATTACTGATCCTTTTGTTCTATAATCAATTTCTTTAATTAATGTAAATCCTTCAGGCTGAGAATTCCCTTTAGAGTCTCCGCTAGACTTACTTTTAGAAAATTTCTTAGGCTTTCCAGGAAAACCTTTTTTCTTATTTTTCATATTTTTCTTATTCATTTTATTTATCTTGTATTTTATTAGAAAGAATATAATCT
>CAYVFP010000028.1:0-1708 GCA_964451055.1 Candidatus Woesearchaeota archaeon | reverse complement strand
ATATTTTTCTTATTCATTTTATTTATCTTGTATTTTATTAGAAAGAATATAATCTTTATATTTCTTATCCCTTTTATAGAACCTATAAATTACAGCAGGTTAAAAAGGTTTTGGTTATTAGAAAATCACTTCTTCCGAGACAATTCATAATCCATAGAACTAATATTATGAGCTATCCTCTGAGCATAGGGCAAATCTGTTTTTGTATATTCTCCATTTTCAAATCCCTGAACATATTTCTCAATTTTTTGATTATAAGAATCTTTTCCTATTGAAAGTATTAATCCTCTAGAAAAATCTTCAGGAGTTCTTCCGCTCTGTTTAATCTCCTTTCCACCTAATTCTTCAAGAAAATTCATAAGGCTTTTACTCCCTGTAAATTTTCTCTTTAATTCTTTATGTCTTTTATTATTAAATTTTTTTGCCATAATTATTCCTACTTCTAGTACTTTATAAATCTTTTCCCTTGTAACTATTTAGAAAGAATAACAAATTAAATCAGTTTTTCTCAGAATAAACAATCATATCAAACCTAGCTCTTCCGGTACCAGCACGGTAATTAAGCCTGCTTGAAATTAAAGTAGATTCAAACGACTTCCAACATCTTTCCGCCCCGCCATCTTTTGAATCTCTCCCAAAATATTCTTCTTTTAGATTTTCCATATATTTCCACCTTGGGACAAGTTCCATTGGAGCTCCAGCAAAAACATACACATTTGAAGCAATAATTCCATTAACATCAACATCTCTAGATAAAGCTTCACTCATTTCTTTAGAGATTTTCTCTAATTGACTTTTAGAAGGAATTATTATCCTAGCGGCATCAAACCCATTATTAAAATCCGCAAACTTTTCTGAATCGCCTGGAGTAATATCAAAATCCATAAAATAAACTGTACGAGGAACTTTATAAATTTTTATATCTTGCAAAACATATTTAGGTCAAAAACCCTCTGCAAAACTTTTATAAACCCGTTTTTGCAATCATTCCTATGGCATTCAAAATTAATCTTAGTTCAAAAGATGGAAAAACATTCAAGCTAGAAGCTGAAGCACCAGCACTTATTGATAAGAAGCTAGGAGAAAAAGTTTCAGGGAAAGACGTTTCAGAAGATTTAGATGGATACGAATTAGAAATCAAAGGCGCTTCAGATAAATCTGGATTCACAGCTTTAGAATCTGTTGAAGGAATTGCAAGAAAAAAAGTTTTATTAAGCTACGAAAAAGGGATGAAAAAGAGACCAAAATATGAAGGAAAAAAGAAACGTTCGGATACTAAGCCAAGAGGGTTGAGGTTAAGAAAAACTGTAAGAGGCAACACAATCTCTGAAGAGATATCTCAAATTAATTTCAAAGTTTTGAAAGAAGGAAAAAAGAAACTTTCAGAAATTTTCCCAGACCAAAACAAAGCTCCTGAAGCTGCTTCTGAAGAAAATCCTGAAGAGAAAAAAGAGTAATTCTAAAATGCCTTCAAACTTATCTGAAATGTATGAAAACTGGATTTCAAGAGGAGAATACAAAAAAGCACTAGACTTTCTAAAGATGAATAGCCACCTTGACGCATCAAGAACTCTTTATTTTGAATTAAAAAATTTTCAAAATCCTTCTGACTCTAAAGAAATAGCAGAAAAATATTTCAAAGAAAATAAAAGAAAAATAACATTCCAATTAAACTCTAAGATATCTTCAATGACTCTTCCAACAGAAA
>CAYVFP010000027.1:2240-7544 GCA_964451055.1 Candidatus Woesearchaeota archaeon | reverse complement strand
TTAAAATGGGCACGGAGGGAATCGAACCCCCAGTCTTTCGGTAACTCCGATATTAAAATCGCTGGAGCCGAATATTTTGCCATTAAACTACGCACCCAATAATAGAAAAAATAGATTACAATTGTTTTTAAGAGTTATTATTTGCAAAAAAGAATCACTCTTCATCCTCAACAACTCTAATAACATCGCTAACTTTATCTCCTTCCTGAAGTTTAACAACTCTAACTCCTTGAGCAGCACGGCCCATAACCCTAATATTTTTCAAACTTGTTCTTATCACAATTCCTTTCGCAGTTGTAATAATTATATCATCCCCATCATTCACAGAAACGGTATTAACAACCTCTCCAGTCTTTTCTGATACCTTGACATTAATCACACCTTTTCCTGCACGTGAAGTCTTCCTATAGTCCTCTACAGACGTTCTTTTACCATACCCTTTTCTAGTTATAGTAAAAACAGCATCAGTATCTAAAACTTCAAGGGAAACAACATCATCTCCTCCAGATAATTTTATTCCGGTTACACCATAACTAGAACGACCCATAGATCTAAGATCAGATGAATTAAATCTTATTGCCTTACCTTTTCTGCTAGCCAAAAGAATTTCTTGTTTTTCTTTAACGACCTCAACACCAATAACACTATCGCTATTGTCTAAAGGAAGTTTAATAGCCTTAACTCCAGAACTTCTCGGCTTAGAAAAATTACTCAAAGAAGTTTTTTTAACAACTCCTTTCTTTGTAGCAATAACAAGATCATCATTAAAATTCTCAACAGATATAACCTTCGTAATAAATTCATCTCTAAGGCCAAGAAGGTTTGCAATAGACCTTCCCTTACCTTGTCTTTCTGAATCAGGAATATCATAAGCCTTTAACCAAAGAACCCTTCCTCTTGAAGTGAAAAACATCAAATAGTTATGCGTTGAACAAAACAAAAGCTGTTTAGTAAAATCATTCGTCGATAAAGTTCCTCCTTTAACCCCCCTTCCTCCACGACGCTGTTGCTTATATTTTTCTACATCCATTCTCTTAACATATCCTCTGTCTGTGATTGTAACAACAACATCTTTCTCAGCAACTAAATCTCTTTCTGAAATTTCTGAAAAGCCTCTCTTAAAAATCTGTGTTCTTCTGGTATCCCCATAATTTTCCTTTATATCTCTAACTTCTTTCTTAATAATCTTCAAAACCTCTCTGATATCTCCCAAAATACCCTCCAACTTTCCTATTAATTTTAATAATTCCTCTTCTTCTTTCTTCAGCTTATCTGCCTCAAGTGAAGTCAACTGCCTAAGTCTTGTTTCAAGAATTGCTTTAATTTGATTATCTGTAAATTTAAATCGATCTTTAAGTTCTTGAGGAGGATTATTTCCATGACGAATAATCTTAATAACTTCATCCAAACTGTCTAATGCAATCAAAAGACCCTCTACAATTTCTTGTCTATCTCTTGCTCTCTTCAACTCAAATTTAGATCTATTAGTAATAACCGCTTTTCTGTAAAAAACATATTCTTTTAGAACATCCATAATTCCAAGAACTCTCGGTTTCCCTCGAACTAATGCAAGAAAGTTTACATTAAAATTATCCTGTAATTTTGTATATTTGTAAAGACCATTAATAACAAACTGAGAATCTGTGCCTCTTTTAAGTTCAAGGACAATTCTGATTTTTCCTTTGTTTGACTCATCTCTCAAATCTGAAACATCCTTTATTTTTTTATCTCGAACCAAAGTCGCAATTTGCTCGACAAGCTTTGCTTTATTAACCATGTATGGAATTTCTTTGATAATCAGATTAACTTTATTATTATTCTTTTCTTCAACATCAATCTTTCCCCTCATTACCAATCTTCCTCTTCCTGTTTCATAAAGAGTTTTCATATCTCCTTGAACTTGTCCTCCCGTCGGAAAATCTGGTCCCTTGAAAACTTCAAGAACTTCTTCTATAGAAATATTTTCGTTTTCTATATATTTTATTATCGCATCGCAAACCTCTCCCAAATTATGAGGAGGAATATTCGTCGCCATTCCTACTGCAATACCTGTAGCCCCATTAATTACTAAAGAAGGCATCTTCCCTGGAAGTAAAACAGGCTCTTTCAAAGAGTTATCATAATTAGGAGCAAATTCAACAGTTTCCTTATCGATGTCTTGCAAAAGCTCTGCAGAAATTTTCTGAAGTCTAGCTTCTGTATATCTCATCGCCGCAGGAGGGTCCCCATCAAGAGAACCAAAATTACCTTGCCCATAAACTAAAGGATATCTCACAGAAAAATCCTGAGCCATCCTAACCATTGCTTCATAAACCGCTGAATCACCATGAGGATGATATTTACCAATCACATCACCAACAACCCTTGCCGATTTTTTTGTAGAAGTATTATGTTTAAGGCCCATCTGATGCATCGCAAAAAGAATCCTTCTCTGAACGGGTTTAAGGCCATCTTCAATTGAAGGAATTGCCCTTGAGACAATTACACTCATTGCATAATCAAGATAAGCCTTCTTCATTTCTGAAGTTACTTCCGAGGCTATAATTCCTTTCTTCAATTCTTCTGCTCTTGTCTCGTCGATATTTGGGGTCATTCTATACTCTCCTGAGTCTTTAATTCATCTTCTTCTGATTCATCTCCGTCATTATCTTCATCATCAGAATCTTCTTGATAATTTATTTTCAAAGTGTTTTCTTCATCAACCTCTAACAAAATAAATTCTTTGTCCTCTTTAAGTCTGGTAAGCTCGTTTATCCATTCATTTATTTCGTCTTCTGTTAAACTAAATTCCATTTCTTCTGTTTCAACCTCTTCTTCAACTTCTTCATACTCTTCATCATCTCCATCTTCATCATAATCATCCGATTCATCTTCTGGAAGATCTACATTCTCTCCATTCTCAAAAGCTTTCTTCTCAGCTTCGATTGCTTCAATATCTTTTTGTAATTTTTCTTCATCCATTTTTATTTCTTAATTTTTCTATGCTTCGCGAAGCCTATGCGTAATGGCTAAGCGACGTCTTCCCCCTTCTCGTCTAAATATTTCATGAATTCATCCTCATCTAGCTCTTCCTCTTTTGGTTTTTTTCCTTTCCACCCACATTCTTTACATTCCCAGGACCCAATCTCTCCGATAACAACCGAAACTTTATCTGAATTACATTTAGGGCATCTTCTAACTTTAAACGTTTTACCCTTCTTCTTCTCCTTAGGAGGCTTCTCTCCCTTTAAGATCCATTCTGGTGTTTGTATTTTTGATTTCTTCGCCATTTTCAGTATTTAACCAAACCAAATACATAATGGTTTGCTATTTTAAACATCTAATTCCGCCTTTTCAGCATTTTCTTGTATAAATTCTTTTCTCGCCTGCACATCATCTCCCATTAACATCGAGAAGACCTGATCTGCTTCAACCGCATCTTCAATATAAATCTTTTTTATTTTTCTAGTTTTCGGATTCATAGTAGTTTCCCAAAGTTGTTCTGGACTCATCTCTCCAAGGCCTTTAAATCTTGTAATTCTCGGGTTCTGCATCCCTACCGTTTCTTTCTTTAATTCCTCGTCAGAATAAACATAATGGTCTTTCTTTTTCCTGATTCTATAAAGGGGAGGCATTGCGGCATAAACATGACCCTCTTCAATTAACTTGGGCATAAACCTAAAAAAGAAAGTCAACAAAAGTGTTTTAATATGTTCACCGTCTACATCAGCATCAGTCATAATAATAATTCTATTATACCTTAACTTTGAAACATCAAACTGGTCTCCTACTCCTGTCCCAATTGCAGTAATAATATTAGCAACTTCCTCTGAAGATAAAGCCTTCGAAGGGTTTGCTTTTTCAACGTTTAAAATTTTACCTTTCAATCCAAGAATAGCTTGAGTCTGTCTACTACGAGCACTCTTCGCACTCCCTCCTGCCGACTCTCCCTCTACCAAATATAATTCAGCTTCCTCACGTTTCTTACTTGAACAATCAGCTAACTTTCCAGGCAATCCTCCAACCGAAAAAGCGTTCTTTCTTCTAACTAAATCTTTAGCTTTTTTAGCAGCAAGTCTTGCTTTTGCCGAAGATAAAGCCTTCTCAATAATTTTTTTAGCGACACTGGGGTTCTCTTCTAAGAATTCAGAAAGAGAGGCTGTAACCATTGAATCAACAATTCCTTTAACATTAGAATTACCCAATTTTGTTTTTGTCTGACCTTCAAATTGAGGATCCGCAATCTTAAGACTAACAATAGCCATCAGGCCTTCACGTGCATCTTCCCCCATAAAGCTCTCTCCATTCTTTAAAGAACCCTTCTTTTTAGCATAATCATTCAAAACTCTTGTAATCGCAGTTCTCAAACCGGAAACATGAGTTCCCCCTTCAACGGTATTAATAGTATTTACAAAACCATGGATGTTTTCTTGATAACCAGAATTATACTGTATCGCAATTTCAATTTCCAATCCTTCTAATTCATTCTTAAAATAAATCGGTTTAAGGTGCAAGGCATCTTTACTTTTATTTGCCCACTTAACAAATTCCATAATTCCTCCCGCAGCATAAAACTCTTCTTTCTTTCCCGCGTTCTCATCGGTAAGTTTAATCCTTAAACCCGCATTCAAAAAAGCAACTTCTCTAAACCTATTTTGTAAAACCTTGAAATCAAAATCTAATTCAGAAAAAATTAATTCATCAGGCCAAAACCGAACATAAGTTCCAGTATCTTTAGAATCGCATTTCCCAACAGCATTCAGTTTTCCTAAGGGATTTCCTCTTTCATACTCTTGCTCATAAACTTTCCCATCTCTCTTAATTCTCAAGAATAATTTTTTAGATAAAGCATTAACACACGAAACACCTACACCATGCAAACCTCCAGAGATAGCATAAGAACCTTTATCGAATTTTCCTCCTGCATGAAGTTTAGTCAAAGCAACCTGTGCCGCTGGAATTTTATAAGTAGGATGCATGTCTACAGGAATCCCTCGGCCATTATCTTCAACGGAACAAGAACCATCTTTATGCAAAACAACAACTATCTTATCGCAATGTCCTGCTAAAGCTTCATCCACTGAATTATCCACAACCTCATAAACAAGATGATGTAAACCATGCTTATCAGTCCCTCCGATATACATTGCAGGTCTTTTTCTCACCCCTTCAAGCCCTTCAAGAACTTTAATATTTTCAGCCTTATATTCTGCGCTCATACCCATTAAAAAACACGAAATAGTTTATAAACTTTTGCCCAGAAAAAACAGTATTTCTCGACGACAAATCCGTTAACTAATTAGTAATAACTAGGATATAAAAACT
>CAYVFP010000027.1:0-2140 GCA_964451055.1 Candidatus Woesearchaeota archaeon | reverse complement strand
CCATAACAATTTTAATTCTAATCCTAGCTTTAATTTTGATAAAAATTCCCACAAAAGTCTTCCACGAAGAAAACAGATATATCCACACAAAAGCTATTTGCAATGACTCAAACTATTGTGAAGATTATGTAATTGAATGTTCAGAAAAAGAAAAGCCAAAAATTACAGCGACGGGTTTAGCAATTCAAAAACCATCAAATTGGAAAGACCCAAGGAAAAATCCAGGAGAACTATGTAATTAATTTTTAAAGAATTTTACTTATTCGAGCTCTCAAAATAATCTCTTATTTTAGAATAATATTTGTTCCCTTCCTGTACAGAACATTCCATATCCCAAAACTCTATATTATATGAATCACCCATTTCAGAAATCATAACAGATTGATCGCTTAAGTCATAATTTGGACCACAAAATCCTTTATCTAATAAAGCAGAAAGACCTGTTTGTCCCATTTCACTATTCTGCGAAAAAATTTTCATCGCCATTCTAAAAAAATCAATCTAGACTTTATAAGAATTTATATTCAAAATTGCAACTTACAATAAAAATATTAAATTAAAAAATTACTTCTTCTTTTTCTGCTTAATCTTATTTTTAGGATTAAACTTAATTGCAGAAGGCAACCATCTTACCTTTCTACGGCCCATAGACATATTCTTACGACACTTAGAACTACAAAAGTGATTAGCGTCTCCACTCTTCATAACAACAGTCATTCCTCTCGGAAACTGATAATCTTTTTGGCAATAAGTACATTTAGGCATTTTAACTATAAGACCCCTTTGTTACATTCGATTTAACTCTTCTTGCTTCAATCTCAGTTTCTCTTAAAATTAATATATCTCCTATTCTCACAGCACCACGAACATTCCTTCTCATTGAACGCCCTTTGTCTTTTCCTTCTTGAACTAAACATTTAACCTGAGTAATTTCTCCTCGAAAACCAGTTCTTCCTATAAGTTCTTGAACAACAGCTGACACTGCATCGCCTGCAGTAATCTTGTCGCTTCCTTTCGAGCCCTGACTTTTAACATCTTTTTTCTTTTGTACTTTTGCCATTCTCTAACTAATTAATTTATTTTTTAAAGTTAGCAATATCCTTCTCCGCGTCGCCTGCATCAATCACAGCAACTGAAGAAGCTTTAACAGGTAAACCAGCAGCAATTCCTAGCTTTTGCTTATTGTCTACTTCGATACAAAGAATACCTTTTTCTTTACAAAGCAAAGGAAGATGTTGAACAATCTCTCTTGGTTCCACGTCAGACGCGTAAACCACAGCTTTTGCAACTCCTCGCTCAATAGCTTTTGTAACTTCGTTTGTACCTTTTTCTATCTTTCCTGTTTGCTTAACTTTTTCTATTATTTGGTAGCCATCCATTTTTTTATTGTCGTCACTTTTGTTATTTAATTGCATCTGAGAACAAGTAGCCGTCATTTGAACACCGTTAACAACAACAGTTGCTCATCAGATAGTAAATTAGACAAAAATTAGTTTATAAACTTGTCGGTAACGATTTAGAAATCTTATTCTTGAACTAAATTAACCAATCCGGAAGTAACTTCTTCAGAACACTCAGAACAATCAGGTCTTAACTCCTCTTTACTTGACCTAGAAAAAAACTTATCAAAAAACTCACATCTCGCCCCATAAACTGAAGGACAAATATAATCAAAATTCTTATTCTCTCCAAAATTATAAAAATAACACTTCTTATTTGTCTTTGCCATGACTTCCAAAACCTACTTTAATTTATAAAAATAATTATCCTCTAGAACAACAATCAATCTTTAACAGGAATATAGCCTATCCGAGATTTTAACTCAGCCTTAGAAAAAGTCAATTCACAAACATAAGGCAACTCATTAAGTTTCTTCATTAGCTCAAGAGCATCATTAAAATTATCAAAAGTCGGAACGTTTTGATACTTCCTTTCGACACCCTTCCAACAAGTCAAAACTCCTTTAGAATCATTTATCATTTTCTCAAGCTCTCCAGACTCAACCCTTTTCCGGTAATCTTCATTGGACCAAGCACTATCTGCCAATCTAATTTTCAATTCATAATTCCCAGAATATTCTTCATTTTTCATCAAAGCAAAAAATAAAGCTAATTTAAAAAACCTCCTCATATCAAAAAGA
>CAYVFP010000026.1:0-7656 GCA_964451055.1 Candidatus Woesearchaeota archaeon | reverse complement strand
CCCTGTTTTTTGTTTAGAACTTCCAAAATTGAATATAACATCAGGATCCTTGTTATATCTCCCGAAGGGCTAAAATTTAGTGCAACGTTCCGAAGGAAAATTTTAGAGTTTTACATTTAAGAACTTATATTAATATCGAGCGAAGGGAGTCAAAAATTAGAAAGCCCAATCAATAATTACCATTGACCTAATTCCCAAGCATGAGGCAATAATTCTTTTATAGAATAAATAATTGGTTTTTCAAAAATGAAATTACAATCTTCATTTTTACCAAATTTTCCACTACAAACAATTATTTTTGCATCAGCAGAATTATCATAAATTACTTGTCTACAAATTCCGCAAGGAGTAAGAGTTCCGCCTTCTCCTATTGCACCAACTAAAACTAATTCTACTACTTTTGCATCTTCACCTTCGTGAGTTATCATTTGTGTAATTGCGGAACGTTCACAACAAATTGGACTTAAACCATTATGCAAAGGCGTAGAATCATAATATTTACCGGAATTTGATTTAACAACTGCAAAGTATACATCATGTTTGTTCTCTTTTTGAATAATTCTAATCTCATTGTATCTTTTCTTTGCATATTCAATAATTTCTTCCATAAATTATAATAAATGAGATTGATATATAAGTTTTATTATTGATTGGGCTTTTTTGTTCTTAAATGTAAAATTAGATATAACATCGGGATTTAGAGAAGTTTTGCCGTAGGCAAAATTTGGATGGAAGAAACTGCAAGTTTCTGGAATCTCTAAATCCTTGTTAAACTCTCCGTTAGGATTGATTTTTAGTGTAATGTTCCGAAGGAAAAAATCAAAGTCGAGAAAGAGGGCGTTCCTTCAAATGAGCGAATGCGATACATCAAGAACAAGAAGTAGGGGGACAATTTATTCAAAAGTATTAGTTCCATCTCTAAGTTTAATTATTTTTTTGTCTTTAAATTCTTCATATAGTTCTTCTAATGTTTTTTTATCATTAGAATAAGTTTCTTTATCTGATTCTAACCAGCTTAGTTTATTAATATCATCTACTTCTTTTTTGTCTATATGAATAACACTTTTGTTACATTTTTGTTCAGATAAAAAGAAACATAACTTGGGAGAGATAGGCATATAGCAAATTGTTTCATTAGAAGTCTTAAGAGGTGCCCAAACCATGCCTGAATCAGGCAATATAAGTGATTTATTCGAATCATTAATTATTAAAAAAATGTTTTTATTATTTATTTGTACTATTTCATTAAAATATTCATACATTTCTTTTAAAACTATTAATACCGAATGATTTGAAGCCGAAAAACGCTTTTCTAATAATTGCATTAAGTTGTAAAAGCTAAAATTATCAAAAAAATTACGAATTTCTTTTTTTAGTAATTTAAAATTTTGTGTTTTTTTAAAATCTTCAACATCTCTTTTAAATTTAGGAGTTCTAACATGTTGGATGTAGTAATTTAATCTTAACCATTTAGTTTCTTCTTCGTTTAATATTAATTTGTTAGTATCTCTTGTTTTTTTAAAAATTAAACCTACTTTTGTTTCAATAATTCCCAAAAAGTCTTCTACTCTTTTTGTTTTATCATTAACAATAGTTTTTTCATCAGTAATGTTATTTATTGAATCTTGACCATAAAAATCTTTCTTACCAAAATTAACCTCATATCCTGGTTTTTTAACAGGAGTTTCTCTTGAATTAATTGTGCCTTTATTTTTATTAATTATCCAAATACCTTGTTTACTAACAAATCCTTTTAAGTGAAATTGTGGTATTGAATGTTGAAATTCGCCTATTCTTTCCATGATTATATCTTGAAATTCTTTTACTTATAAAAATATTTATTTTAAATTGTCCCCTTTCTCTTTTTTTAGCCCTCTTTCTCGATTGAGTTTAACATCAGGATTTAGAGAAGTTTTTGCGAAGCAAAAATTTGGATGGAGCCTGCAAGGCGGAATCTCTAAATCCTTGTTATGTGTTTTTTCTGCAAGAAAAAATCAACTCGAAGAGTTGACAGTATGACGCAGGAACCAGAACCCGTAAATTATATATATATATGGGAATAATTGTTAAATTATGAGAAGAATTGAAGAAATATTAATTTTGATTGCCTCCATTTTTTTAATTTTAATTACTTTGAATTCGGTTTTTATTCAAAATACAAATAATCAAGTTAATGATTATTATCAAGATTTATTATTGAAAGAAAATGATTTGCTTAATTCTGAAAATTTAGCGTTGTATAACTATATGATGGTTTTAAGATTAGAAATGTGGAAAAGCAAAAATGAACTTGGAGGTAATCAAAATTTAACTGTATTAAACGAAAAGATAGAGGAATATGATGACAAAATTACTAAATATGTTAATTTGTATAATATTGGTGCTGAACCATTAAGAATTAAAGTTGACAACAAGCCAATTTGCACATTTAATATGGATTGCTCAAATTTATTAACCCTCCTATATTTTTTTCAATTCTTATTTATTTCAATAATTTTTGTAATTTATTTGTATATTCTTATTTGTATCAACAAAAGGATTAAGAAGGGGTCTGGTTCCGAGTAATATTGCACATAACATTAGCGATTTAAAGAAGTTCCGAAATTTATTACAAAGTAAATAAATTGAGGAATTTGGGGCGAATAGGCGAAAGCCGTCATGAGCCCTTTAAATCGCTGTTAAACGTCCCGACGACTGAAAGGAGGAGAGCGCAGCGTGGTCGGAGCGAAGCGGAGAAGTTGCTAATTTGCCCGTACAATCTGCTCTGCTTTCTTAAGAAATTCTATATCTCTTTTCTGAATAAAAGAACCCTCATAATTTTCAGATTTATCATTCTCAACTTTGGAAATTGCATCTTTTAGAGAGAGCCATACAATCTTAAATCCTTGACTTAATTCCTTTTCGGTAAAATCAGGTTCACCTTTAGAAAGAATCTTTCCATAATAACAATAAGAAATTTGTTTCAAATCCCACTTTGATCTAAATTCAATGATTTTACCGACTTCGCCATTAACTTCTATTTTACTTCCAACTTCTTCAAGGCATTCTCTAACTAAAGCTTGAGCTTTATCTTCACCTTTATCAATACCTCCGCCTGGAAGTTTATGGTAATTATATTTGGCAACAAATAGTAACGGAATTAAGTTATTTTCATCAAAAAGTATGGCTCTTGATGCTTCTCTGATTTTCAAAGCTGATTCATCTTCAGGAAATTCTTTGTCTTTGATTTCTTTTAATAGTTCCATAGCTTATGAGGGTTTTTAGTGTTATATAAAGATTTCTGCTTAGGGCAAATTAGCAATTACGTTTAACATCGGGGATAAAAGAAGTCGCGAAGCGATTTGGGAAATTTCAGCAGGAAATTTCCTTTTATCCCTTGTTAAATGAGGGTGAGCGAAGCGAAAGGCTGCAAGCCGTCCCCCGAGGATTTGCTGAAAGCAAACCGCAGAGTAATTTTTAGTGGCATTCTATCAAATGAGCGAATGCGATACATCAAGAACAGAAATCGAGGGGGACAATCTTTTTTAGTTTTTTTAGGGGAGGGGCTTTTGATTCTTTTTCTAAAAGAATATAGGACAAACTTAAGAAAAATTTATAAGTATATATAGTTATATGTATTCATATGGGAAGAAAAACTGTTACATTAAGTTTGGATGAAGAAAATTATGAAAAGTATAAAAAATATTGTGCAGAAAAAGGTATTATTTTATCTAAACAAGTAGACTTCTTTATAAAGAAAGAATTAGAGGAGAATAAAATAAAATGAGGGAAGAAAAAATAAATCTAAGTGATTTAAAATTATGGGCCGAAAATCCACGATTTCCTCAAGAATATTTTAATAAATCAGAAAAAGAACTCATAAATTATATTTTTAACAAAAAAGGCGAGAAAGAAAAATTAAAGGATTTATCTAAAAGCATTATAGAGAATATTAAATTAATCCCATGGGAGAGATTAATAGTTTATAATGATGGAGAGCAGTACACTGTTTTGGAAGGCAATAGAAGATTAATTATTTATAAACTACTACTAAATCCAAGTTTATTGGATGATAAAAAATTAGCTTCTATTTTTGAAAAGTCAAAAGGTATTATTAATAATTCTTTGAAAGTTGATTGTTTGGTTACCGAAAATCTTGAGAATGGTTTAAAATATGTTGAGTTAAAACATTTGGAAACAGGATACAAAAGTTGGGGGGAACCTGAAAGAAATAAATTCAAAATAACGAGAGGGAAGGCAGGAGATAAAGAAATTCTTAAAATGGAGATTAATAAAATTGTAAAAAAATTAGATTTTCCACAAAAGCTTAAAGATGATGTTCTCGGTCATGGTTTTGTAACCACGTTTTACAGAATTGTTGCAGAAACTCCTGCTAAAAATTATTTTGGTTATAACATTTCCGATAACACTTTAGATATTAGAGATAAACAGTTTGAAGATAAATTAAAAATAATCATATGGGATGTATTGAATAAAAAAGATTCTAGAGGGGAAAAAATAGATTCTCGTTCATTAAATAAAACCGAAGATGTTACCAAATATTTACAGAATTTAAATATTGAAAAAGAAATTCCTAGATTAGATGAAAAAATTAAATATTCTTATAAAACAAAAGTTGATGTTTATAATAATAGAAAAAAAGAATTTGTTTCCCCTACTGAAAAAAATAAGATAAATAATCGAAAAACTTCTATTTTACTTTCAGAAAATAAACTTTTTGGCAAAACTTTATCTTTGAAAAAAAGTAAAGTAAATAATCTCTATTGGGCTATTGACAAGATATATGAACAAAATAAAAATGTCAGTAAAAATTTAGAAACTGTTTTACCCATTATTGGTATGTCCTTGAGGTTAATTTTAGATGTTGCTGCAAGAGAATATTACACAGAGGAAGAGTTAAAAAAAGAAAATACTCCTTATAGAAAATTTTTGAAAGAGGTAAAATCTAAACTTCGTGAAGAGAGTAACTATAAAAATCTAGGAACTTTAACTTTATCATGGTTAGTAAATCAAGAAAATTTCGAGAACATTTTAGATCATTATGCGCACGATAGTGTAGTATATATGGAAAATGATATTTTGAAACTTTCAAAATTTATAGGAGAAATATTGGAGCGATTTTTTGGAAGATGAAAATAAAGAAAATTTATATTGAAAAATTTAGAGGATTTAAGAATATTGAATTTGAATTAGGTTCTAATTTAACAGCTATTGCTGGACAAAATGGTACACAAAAAACTACTGTTTTAGGTATTCTAACTCAAACATTTAGCATAATGGATAAATCAAATCCAATGTATAATGAAAAACCATTATCTGGTGGAAATTTTAAATCTGCATTTTCTGAAAAATTTAAATTATCTGAAAATTTTGATAAAGCAAAAGATCATGAGTGGTCATTACATATTGACGAATTAAAATCACCTTATACTGTCCAAAGTATTCATCGAGATAAAAAAGAAGGAACTATACGATTTTGGAAAAAAGGAGATAAAGGTGAAGGATCAGGATATCTACCTTTGCCAGTTATTTATTTAAGTTTGAAAAGATTAATTCCTATTGGAGAAGATAATGATTTAAATGAAACTGATATTTCTCTTACCCATGAAGAAATAGCCTTTTGCAACAAATATCACAAAAAAATATTATTAATTCGGGATATATTTAATGATGCGAGTTATTTGGAAAGTAAATCTAAGAATACAATAGGTGTGAATACTTCAAATTATGATTGGAAGCAAAATTCTGCTGGTCAAGATAATATTGGAAAAATATTGTTAGCAATATTATCTTTCAAAAGGTTACAAAAAAAATATCCTAATGATTATAAGGGAGGAATATTAGCTATTGATGAGCTTGAAGCAACACTTTTTCCAGCATCCCAAGAAGAGTTAGTTAAATTTTTAAGTGAATTTGCGGGGTTATTAAATATACAAATAATTTTTACAACTCATTCTTTAGAGGTATTGCGACAACTAAATTGTGAAGATAAAAATTCTAAAAATAAATACATATTTCTAAGAAAAATTGATGGTTTGGTTGAACCACTACCTAATCCAACTTTTGAAAATATTTCTGAAATATTATCTGTGACATCAAATCTAAAGCCAAAACCAAAAAAGATTCCAATTTATTGTGAAGATGAAGAAGCTAGAATTTTTGCAAAACAAATATTAGGAACAAAAATTACTAAATATTTACTTTTTAATAAACTTAATTTAGGATGCACATCTTATGTAAATCTTGTTAAACAAAAAATTCCTACTTTCGAGTATCCTAAATGCATTATATTGCTTGATGGTGATTTTAAAAATATACCGGAGAAATATAATCATATTTTGACACTTCCTGGAAACTTATCTCCTGAAAAATTGCTTGCAAATTATTTAAATACTTTAAGTGATAGGGATTCTTTATGGGCAGATATTGGAACAAATTATAATAAACAAGTATGTTTTAGAAATTATCCCTTAGATGATATCTTGGAGAAAAGAAAATTGGCAAAGAAGTGGTTTATAGAACAAAATAAAAAATACTGGGGAAGAAATGCTCATAAAGTAATTAATCCTTGGATTAAAAAGAATAAAAAAATTGTTAATGAATTTAAGAAAAACTTCATTAAGAAATTTAATATTTTAGCAAAAGAATTAAAATTAAATAAAATTGAGGAGAAATAAAGTGTTTTATAGTCCATTAAGATATCCTGGAGGAAAAAATAGATTATCTAAATTTATTTCTAAAATTTGTATAGATAATAATATTGAGGGCCACTATGTAGAGCCTTTTGCAGGAGGGGCTTCAGTAGCTCTTTATTTATTAATGGAAAACAAAGTAAATGAAATTACAATTAATGACTTCGATAGATCAATTTATGCATTTTGGTATTCTGTTCTAAATAACACTACAAAATTATGTAAATTAATTGAAGAAACTCCTATTACTATTAAAGAATGGGAAATGCAGAAAAAAATTCAATTAAGTAAAAATAATGTCTCATTACTTAAACTAGGTTTTTCAACTTTATTTTTAAACAGAACTAATTTTTCAGGAATTATTACTGCTGGACCCTTAGGGGGAATAAAACAGGAAGGAAGATATAAACTTTCTTGTAGATTTAATAAAACTGAAATTATCAAACGAATTAAGAAAATTTCGGAATATAAAGATAAAATTAATTTGTATAATTTAGATGCTTTAAAATTAATAAATGTCTTTAATAAAGATTTACCAAAACAAAAGACCATATTTTATTTTGATCCACCATATTTTTTGAAAGGTTCATGTTTATATTTAAATTCTTATACTGAAAAGGACCATCTACAATTAGCTAATGCGATTAAAAAAATTAAAAATGCAGATTGGATTGTATCTTATGACAATACTACTGAGATAAATAAACTATATTCTTGGGTACAAAATAAGATTTTTTTCAATTTAAAGCATTTTGCATATAATCCTAGAGATGGAAAAGAAGTTTTATTTTTTAAAGATAATTTAATTGTAGAAGAAGCAATGCAATTAAATTAACTTCTGTTTAGATTTAATATCGAACGAAGTGAGCCAATATGTGCGAAGCACTAGCCCCTCCCTTTTTTTTCTTTTTGATTGTCCCCCCCTTCTATTGTTTTTTAGCCACTAAAAATTATTTCATTTAAC
>CAYVFP010000025.1:0-7971 GCA_964451055.1 Candidatus Woesearchaeota archaeon | reverse complement strand
GATCTTTCATCTGTGGTTAAACTTTAAAACTTTAAATTAAGAAATACTAATTAAAAAGTTATTATTTTTTTGGAACAAAAAACATCATTTTATTTACATCAGAAAGATTCCTGCTGGGTCCATTTATATTCTGAAGGACAATAATAGTTATAAATAGTTTAATAATGATTTTTTAATGGGAAAAGAATCTAAAGAAACTGACTTTACAAAATTTTCTGAAATAGATTTAGTAAATATAATTAATGAAACAGAACGTTTATCTTGGAGGATGAATCATGATGCTTCTCATGGGAGAATTGAGGGAGACATAACCAATTCTCTTTCTGAATTGAATTTATATAAAAATCAAGTGGTTGAAGAGATTAAAAAAAGAACAGGACTGGAATCTCATGAGGAATTAGTAAAATATGTCCAAGGAAAATTAGAAGAACAAGAAAATATCTGGAATAAAAATTGGGAAGAAATTTCTAAAGAGGGAACTGTTTTTACTAAAGTGAAAAATGGGAGCTCTGGAGGAAATTCTTCATATGTTTTTGAGACGGTCAGATCTTACTTGCCAGTAAAGGGGGTATTTGGTCCAAATCAATTTGTTCTTGCAAGAGTACATAATAATTTTGGAAAATTTCTGTTGTTTGATGATAGAGAAGTGCCTAATCTCCAAATATTGGACGCCAATTCATTATACTTTCCTAAAACTTCTGGAGTAGTTAGATATAATGAGCAACTAGAAAAGAGGGTTAAGATTGATTCTAAAAATAAAGAATGGAGAGATTTTACTGAAGGGGATTCTGTTTTTACTCATACTGGTTTTAATGAAGTTTTTGAAACATATGGATATTTTAATTTGCCAAGTGTTGAACGGAACAGAGAAAATGAAATTATTATAGCAAGACCTCACTCTCGTGGGCGTGGAGACACTTTTTATGAATTCACTCCAAAAGATTTGGGAGCAATGACTAAAACATGGACTAAACCTAAATTCTCGAATAGAAGCAGTTCTACTACTTCTTTTAGATTCGTGGATTTTTACGAGGATTTTAAATAAAGACCTCGATTCTTGCTTAAGGAGTATTATTTATAAACCCAAAATGTGTTTATTATTTATCAAAAAAGAGGAAGAATGAAAAACGGAAATTCCCTAAAGAATAGACTAATTAGTCACAAGAAATTAGCTCAAGAAAGAACCATCTTAGCAAATGAAAGAAATACTTTAGCTTATGTTCGAACTGGATTTGGGGCCTTTGTTTTAGGCATTGCTTTAATAAAACTATTTGACGAGCATATTAAATATGTTTATGCAGGTTATGGGGCAACTGTCTTAGGAATAATTTTAATTTTAATTGGAATTCTTTATTATCCTCTAAGAAAAAAGAAGATTCTAAAATATTAAAATAAGAACCTTGCTGCGGAGCCCATTTATTATTCTAGAGCATACAATTTTGTGTGGGAGAAACTCTTTCAGAATTTAAAGAATAATTAAAATTTGCAGAATTATTGATTGTTATTAATAATTGGAACGAAGTAAAAACCTGGAAATTCTTTTATTTTATTTTCGTTGATTTCTTTTTTTAAAGAGACTATTTTATCTTTTACAGGCCCTACGAATTTCCCTCCCTTCTTAAGTTTAGAGTTGATTAATTTCTGAGGGATTTCTTCAAAAGATGCGCTTGCAATTATTCTGTCAAAATCTTTTTCTTTGAAATCCAAAGCATTTCCATGGACAATCTTTGCGTTTTTATAATTGGTTAATTTTTTCTTCGACTCTTCGGCAAGTTCCTTTATTCTTTCTATTCCAATAATCTCTCCAGATTTATTTAATTCAGATAGTAAAGCAATGACATACCCTGAACCAGAACCAATCTCAAGGATCTTTTGGCCATCTTGAACTTCTAGAAGCATGAGCATATATGCAATCGTATATGGCTGACTTATAGTTTGATTATGTCCTATAGGTAATGCAATATCTTCGTAAGACTTGTTTCTTGATTCTGAGGCCACAAATAACTCTCTGTCCACTTTCTTAAAAGAATCAACTATTTTTTCTGGAAACCCTTGAAATTTCAATTTCTGGATCAAATTTTCTTTTTTCATTTTAACTTAAAAGGATAATTATTTTAAGATTTCGGATTCTCTCCATAAATTTTTAAGTTCTTCTGGAAGAACAGATTTCATATCTTCTATTTCTCCCCTCGAGACTTTTTCATAGAGGAAAGAGATAATAAAAGGAGTTATTTCTTCAAATTTGTACTCTTCTTCTCCAGAATACTTTTCTTCAACTAACGCAAAAAATTCTTCTTGGGTTTTTATCTTCAAAGGGATAGCTGAAGGTTTCCATCCATCAAAATAAATTCCCTTTATTAGCAAAGGTAATTGGGCGGAAAAATGTGCTGATTCCTCTATCGTTAGTCTTTCTCTCATTGCATGGAGAAATGCCCTAAATAAGAGATAAACTTCTTGAGAATTATCTACCATTATTTTTTTACTGAGTTCATTTAGCCATTCATTAGTTAGATGAACTGTTTTATCGAAATGACTTAATCCAGTTAAGGTCATTATTTTCTCCTCGCCTTTTGGGCTTTTTTAATATTCTCTTTACGTGCTCTTTTTTGAGCAGGAGTTGGTTTTTCTTTTTCAGGAACATTTCTTCTAGACTTTGCTCCAAATATATCTCCTTTTTGTCTTCGGGGTTTTGTTCTTAATCTTTTTAATAATTTTTTAACATCCTCATTTTTAGCTTGAAGATATCCTTGATTATCTACTTCTGCATCTGATTTCTGAATTAACCATGCATGAGTTGCCCAGCTTCCAGATTTTCTCCTTCCTGCAACCCTCTCCAAGTGCCCTTCTTTTCCGACATCATGATTTCTAAAACTAGTGAATTCCGATTTCGGTCTAACTACTACCCTATAAAAATTTCCAGATTCACCCATTCCGGGTTTTGCCCTAGCTCTTCCTTTTGGTTGTGCCCGTGACTTTGCTCTTGAGGACATATTCTTCCATTTTTCCTGAGCTTTTTTTATATTTTTCTTAGCCGCTTTTTTTTGTTTTTCTGAATTCATTTTCTAAAGTTCTAATTTGCAAACTTCTCCTTTACTTGGGGATTTTTTTTCTAATGATTCTAGAATTTCTAAGGTGGGCTCGTCTTTCCAATAGATTATATCCTCGACATTTACTTCAAGGTTTTCAGTTTTTGTTCTTTTTTTCATGGAGAAATAAGTTAAAAAAACTATAAATAACATTGTAGTCTTTCAAGATACACCATATTTCTAGGTGATAAATTTTATAAACGGTTAATCTTTATAAGTTTATGAATAACGGAGATATTTCTATTCCCGGAATGGATTTGAACAGTAATTATAAGAAGCCTTCCCTTAATCCGAGCCCTGAAGCTGAAAAAAAGAAATTTGAAAAGACCAAAAAGGAAATTGACAAAGTAAAAACTTTTTCTTTGAAGAAATATAAATTTATTAAAGCTATTGGAATTTTGCCGATGCAAGCTATTCCTAAATTTATTGAGGAGGAAGAAGCTCCAGAAGATTCTAAAGATTCTGTTCATTTAGTTATGATAGTTCCCGACGAAAAAGCCAAAGAAATTCCTAAACTTAAAGAAACGATTATTGAAGAAGTTAAAAAATCTAAAGAGAAAATTTGGCTGCATGTTTATCCTATTTCAGAAGTTTGGGAAATTTGTATGGACCAGAAGTTTGAACTTTCAAGTGCTATAGGGATGAGTTTTCCAGTTTATGATGACGGTATTCTTGGAGCATTGAGAGTTTCAGAGATTCACAAGTCTCTGGTTTTACAGAAGTTTGAGAAATATGTTGTTAGTTATGTTATTGGGGGAAGTTTAGTTAGAGGGGAAGCAGAGAAGAGTTCGGATGTTGATGTTTTTGTTGTAATTAATGATACAGATGTTAAAAGGATGCCTCGACGTGAATTGCTCGAGAGGCTTAGGGGAATAATTTACCAGTATGTTGGTGAGGCGGCCTCAATTGCGGGTGTTAAGAATAAGCTCGAGCCACAAATCTATTTGCTTACTGATTTCTGGGATGCTGTTAAAGATGCTCACCCTGTAATGTTTACTTTCATTAGAGATGGGGTGCCTTTATATGACCGAGGAACTTTCATGCCTTGGAAATCGCTTCTGAGAATGGGTAAATTGAAACCTAGCCCAGAGGCAATTGATATGTTTATGTCGATGGGAGATGGGGTTATTCCTAGAAGTAAAAAAACACTTTTATCAGATATTTTTACAAATATATTCTGGGGAGTTACAACTCCTGCTCAGGCGATAGTTATGTTGAATGGTTCTCCTCCCCCGAATGCTAAGAAGGAGCTTGTTCGAGAATTCAAAAAAGAGTTTTTGGCGAAGAAAATGATTGAGAAAAAGTATGTTGATTTTTTAGAAAAAGTTGTCCAAACATGGAGAGATTATGAGCATGAAAAAATTAAAGAAATTTCTGGAGCTGAAATTGATAAATTGCTTAAACAGACAGAGGATTTTATTAAAAGGTTGAAGGAATTGAGAAAAGAAATTGAGAAGAAGACTCAAGAAAAGACTATTGAGAGAGTTTTCGAGGATATTGTAGCGTTGTTAAAGAATATTATTGGAAAAAAATCCCAGGCAAAACTTTTTGAGGAGTTCGAGAAGGATTATGTTAAGAAGGGAAAATTTGCGAGATTACATTTAAGAATTTTAAAAGATGTGATTAAGGCTCGTCAAGAATTTAAAAAAGGAAAATCTGATTCTCATAAGATTGATCGTGCTAGAAGAGACGCAGATATTCTTATGAGAGATTTAATTGAATATGTTCAGAGAAAAGATTTTGAATGTGTTGAAAAAGGAAGAATGAGAGTTAAGACAAAGAAAGGAATTGTTGAAGTTATTAACGCTGATTCAGAAAGTTATGTTTTGGTTGGAAAAGAGGTTAAGAAAGCTCAAGGATCGGAACTTATTGAAAGTTCTTTTGAAGAAATGGAGAATTCTATAAAGAAACAAAAAGATAAGAAAGAAATTGAGATTAATTCTGGAGTTTTTTCTTTATTGAAAAAAGAATTTGGGGATTTTGAGGTTTTGATTTAAAACCAAATCCATGAGTCCTATTAATATTGTGGAAGACAATAATTCTTATAAATAGTTAATTGGTTGAAGTTTTATGGTTAAGGCAATTTGTACTATTTGTCATTCAGAATATTCTGGAAAGATGGAAAATGCTTGGAGAAGAGCTGAAAAATGTGAGTCTCAAGGAATAATTGGTCCTGAAATTGAGCCGGGATTATTGCTTACTGAAAAAACTTTGTTTAATTCTTATTTAATCTATACTGGAAAGGAGTTAAGAGAAGGGCATAAAAAAATTTATGAGTTTGACCCAGTTTACTTTGAATATGAAGAAGGAAGAAAAGGCTTAATGTTCAATGTTAATTCTATCATGTTTGATTTTGATAGTTTTCCTTCATTGTTTGGAGAATATGGGCTAGCAAGTGATAATGAAACTATGAAATTCAATCATTATTTTTCTTCAAATAATAAAAGAAAGAGCCTTCTAGAAAACAATGGAATCAAAAAAATTCACAACAACTTCGACATGTCTCAATTAAAATAATAACTTCCTAAACTTAAATAAAAATATTTGCTAATTCTACGACCATTCCAGCCAAAAATAATAAAGAAATTAAAATTGCAAGGCCTTTGCTTAGGTAAACTTGATATTCTGGAATTCTGTTTCCTTGAGTTTTTGATTTTTCGTGAATTGTTAAGACCATTATTACAATTAACCCTCCAGCCATTACCCCTCCCACGGTAATTACATTTGTGAAGGAAAAGAAATCGAAAAACTCTAAAAACAAAAATGCGGCGATAGGAAGTATTGCTGATTTAAACCATGCTTTTCTTTTTTTGTTTCTATAGTCTGTTATAAAGCTTCTTTCCAAAGCTGTTCCCAGCGCCAGATAGGATGTAAACATTGTTATTATCCCAATAATTATAAATACTGGTCCAAGAGCGATTGTTGAAACTTCTGGAGTGTTTTGTCCTGTTACTCCCAATACAAGAGTTGTGAAAAGAAGGTAAATTAAAATTGTTATTATTGTTCCGACGATTATTGCTTTTTTTGTTAAGGTTTCTTTTTTCTTTAGTACGTGAACTACACTGGGAAGAGAGAAAAATTCTATTAGAGAAAATAGAACAACTCCTAAAGGCAAGAAAATATATGTTCTGTTGTTTCCGATAAAGTTTGAAAAATTAATGTCTTTTGCTAAAAAGATTGTTGCTAAGATTAGCATAATAAATAAAGCTCCGATTCCTATTCTTTCATACTTTCTTAGAGAAGAAATTCCTTTCCAAAGGAGGTAAGACATTACAAAACCAAAGAGCGCACCAATGATTACTTCATATCTTCCGTCTCCAAAAAACAAGAAACTTAAACTCTCTCCTACCCCGATCATATATGCAAGAAGCGCTGAAAGAATTGCAAAAATTACAAGAATAAACATAAAATCTTTTCCTTTTTTTCCAAGATATTTATAAGCATATCCTACCAATTGATGCTTTCCTTTTGTCCTAAGAATTATTTCTCCGAAGTAAAGGTTTACTAAAAGAATTAATGAGCCAAAAACCAAAAGATAAATTACTGTTGTAAAATATCCTGCTTTCGCTGCAACATAAGGCATTCCTAAAAAACCAACTCCAACAACAGTTCCAATTAGAATTGAAATTGCTGTTAGGAATTTCTTAAATGCTTTATCTATTTTCACCTCTTTAAACATTAATTTTCCAGGAGAAGGTTATTTAAAAATTTATTTCTGCAAACCTTTTTAATGGCAGAGAGCTTTTTAGATTTATGAAATATTTATTTATACTTGGGCGGAATTTAGAACTTTCTCAAAAAGAAGTAGAATGCTATCTAGAAAGAACAGGAAATGAAATCTTGAAATCTTCGTTGGACAAAAATGGTTTTTTTGTTGAAACTTCTAAAGAATTGGATGAGAATGCTGTTGATTTTCTGGGAGGAGTTCTAAGTATAGGGAAAGTTGAAAGGAGTTTTGAATTTGAAAAGGCTGAAAAAGAGATGGAACAAATGATGATTTACCGAGGAGAAAAGAATAACATTAATTATGCACTTTGGGATTTTTCAGAAAACTATTCGGAGGTTTTGGATATTTTGAAAAGGGTTTTTAGGAAAGAAAAACTTAAAGCAAGTTTGAAGGGACTTTCAAAGAAAATGGAATCTCAAAGAGAGTATGATACCACGAAGAAAGAAGAGATTTTTATTCCGTCTTCAAAATTGATTGATGAAGAATATTTTATTTTTTCTTTTGAGGGCATTGAGAACTTTGGAAGGATAATTCAAAAGTCTGATTATAATGAAATTGAAAAGCGGGATATGGAACGTCCTGAGAGAAGGCCGAGTTTAGATATTTCTCCAAGGTTGGCAAAGATTATGATAAATTTGTCTTTAGTTAAGTCTGGAGAAAAATTGCTTGATCCATTTTGTGGAGTTGGAGTTGTTTTGTCGGAGGGTTTACTTCAAGACTTGAAAGTTTTTGGGGTTGATATGGATGGTTCTGCAATTGAAGGTGCAAAGAAGAATTTGAAGTGGGCGAATTTCTCTGAAGAAGATTATGGTTTGTTTAAAGGAGATTCTAAGAAAATTTCAGTTCCAGAATTTGATGTTATTGTTACTGAGCCAGATTTAGGAGATAGACTAAAAAAAATTCCGACAAAAGAGAGAGCAGAAAAACAGCTTAAAGATTTTGAAAAGTTGATAGTGCAAGTTATTAATAATTTGAAAAAGAAAATTTCTTCTGGAAGGGTTGTGTTTAGCTCGCCGTATATCAGAATTGGAAAAAAGAGAGTACACTGCGATATTGAGAATGTTTGTGAAAGAACGGGATTCAGTATTGCTTACCCTGAAGGATTTCCAGAATTTCGTGAAGGACAGGTTGTAGGCAGAATGATTTGGGTTTTGGAGA
>CAYVFP010000024.1:197-8149 GCA_964451055.1 Candidatus Woesearchaeota archaeon | reverse complement strand
ATTTTACAATCGAACTAATTTTCGGTCTTACGACATATGTCTATGGGGAGCACAGGGTTAGAATAAACAATTTTCAAAGAACAATACGCTCATTCTGATATGTTGGATAGTGTGGTCCATCGGGGGTGGAAATTAACTAATCTTGGAGAAGACGAAATAGAAGTTGACAAAATGATTAGTTAAAATTAATTAAATTCTTTATTTAAGATTTTATTCAGGGATGAAATAAAAATTCCAATTAAAGAAATTAGAGTTAGATAAATTCCAACCCCCATAAAATTAAATAGATTTATTTCTCCCAAAATTCCTAAATTAAGTTTGAAGCCAATAGAGGCTAAATCAACTATTCTATAAATAAAATATAATAAACTTACTCCAGATAAAACTAAAGAAGAATATAAAGAATATTTTTTCTTCCAAAAAAAAGTTCCAATTAAACCTAAACATAAAATAAATGCTACAATTCCTTTCCAATTATTTAGAGCATTTGAAGAGCCGACAATAGGAATATTAATCCAAGGAAGAATTAAACCAAGCAAAGCCAATCCCAAAAATCCAAGGTAGAACCTCTCCGTTGTTTTCAATTTTGCAAAGAGATTCTCATTTACCATTTTAATCATAATTTGAATAAGTCTCATTGGATAATCCAATAGTATTCTCTTGATTTTTTGAAATCAAAACATGATAATTAATTGGTTCCCAATTCTCATCGTAACCCATGCTATAAGCCAAAGTGTAACTTTCTCCTTTTGGCACTCCTTCAAATAAAACATATCCTTCTTTCGTAATTCCGGGATAATATGAATCGTAATAAGTATCAAGAGTTCCACTATAACTTGTTTCATATTGATAACCATTTGGAGTTACCAAAACCAAATCGTCCATACTCAAAGTATCTTTTGTATTTCCAGTATTTTGCACCCTCATATCAACCCTATAATATTCTTCTTTTCCTAACCAAGAATCTTCTGTATAAAAACCAGAACTCAGAAATTGTATTTTGAAATTTCCGCTTGTAATTTCTTTGTTAATTGCTGTTTTTGCTTGATTATAAGAATTCTCATTCATTTGTGCTAGTTCTTCTGTTGAATAAGTAGGCAAATTATAGACGGAAGTATCTAATGTTTCAAAAGCAACACCATCTTCTAATTCGATAGAAAGATAAGCAGTCCCAGAATCTTCATTTGTTTTTGTTACATCTTCTTTTGGCAGATTAAATGTAGCAGATACAATTTCTGAATCCGAAAATACAGAAGTATATGAATGAAAATTACTCTCATTAAAATCAAAATCTCTATTAAAAACTTCTTCACCTTCATCATTTATAATTTTTAGATTTCCTGAACCATGAGTCTTAACGTATTCTTTATTTTCATTAAAAAATCCAAACATGATTTCTAAATTATTTGAGTCCGAAGAAATTATTGAAAAATCTCCTACATATTTTGGAGTATTATTTTTAATGTTTAAAGCAAAAAATAAAATTACAGCAAGAAGAACAATTCCTCCCAAAGAAAATAAAATAATTTTTAGGTTTTTATTTGATTGTTTCTTCTTTATCATCCTAATTCTTCTTAGTTAGAATATTATTTAAATTTAATCTTTTAGCCTCTTAGACAGCTCCAAACATTCTTTTCTCATATATTTCTCTTCTAATTCAATTTTATTCTTACATCTTTTATTTAGGAATCTATCTGTCACATCAATTTTTCATAGAGATAACTTATTTTTAAATTATAAAAACTTTCCTAAAGAACTGCCATATTTTGGAATTACGCCCATCGAATGCGACAAAAGTTACGAACGCCCACGCCGAACGATTAGAGATAGTTTAACGCCCTTTTTTATTTATTATATTTTATAAAGGTTAAGGAGCTTTTTAAAAGTTGTCGACTACATTTTAGTTACAGATTATTTAAATCACTTTTATCAACATTGCTAAAATAAATATCCCTACGGAAAGGAAAAGAGGTATTTTAACCCAGTTATTTTTCATATTTAATCCTGCAAATTCTTTTGCTATAAAGAACATGTCAAAACTAAATGCAATTAAATAAAGCAAAAAAGAGCTTCCAATAAAATCTATCAATAACTTATCAATAAAATTTGTTAATTTTTGAATTACTCCAACAATAATAAATATGCTGAAAGTAATCAAGATGTATTTTGATTTTTTAATATAAGGATTTAGTCCTGGAGTAAATTCTCTCAGCATCCACTTAAATTGTTTTCCAGATTTCTTAAAAAGTACTAAAATAATTAATTCTGCAATAAACATCCAGACAGCAATTCTTCCTACTAATTCAAATGTTAAATCCATTTTTCCAAAGTAATTCTTAAATTTATTTATTATTTTCTATAAGACATATTAACTTTTTAAAGGTTTTTTAAGATTTGTAAAAAGAATATTTATTAATTAATTCTTATCTGGTATTTTTTTAAAGGTTTATTTTCTTTCATTTTGTTTCCTATATTTAAATTGTATATCTCTATTATTAAATTCTTAGGGATACCTTCAATTTCATGAAGAAAGAAATTTTTCAATCTCTTTTTTTCTTGGTTAATGGAAACTATATTATTTATGCAATGTTCATTTATTTTCTCATCAAAATTTAAATGTTGATCTTTTTTATCAACCCTTAAATCAAATTGCCATTCATTTTTATTTTCCTTCATTCTTGAACCATATCTAAAAACTAATTTTTGATATTTATCATATTCATGATTAATCTCTCCACAAAAGAAAGTATGATTCCTATCCCAAAAAAGCCCCAGTGTCGTTGTAAAATATTTCCCATTAGCATAAATTTTAAGAATAACATTTTCTGGTTTTTCTATTCTAAATTCATCAATAACATTTATCTTTTCCATAACTATTTTTAATTTGAGGCAATAATTTTATTTCTTTTTAAATATTCTTTAACAGATTGTGTAACAGTTTCTTTATTTATGTTTCTTTCCATACAATATTCTTTTTTAAACCAATCTCTCAATTTTTTGATCTTCCTTGAATTACAACTCCCACAAAATAATACAATATCAATTATTTTCAATCCCCTGTCCCAATAAAGAGGGCTGTCAGAATTTAAATGTTCCATAGTTACATTATCCTTATGATTCTTAATATTGTAATGAAAAATCATTTTTTATGGCAATAAACACATCTTTTATCTCTCCTACGTATTTTTTCTAATTCATTTTCAGGAATTTTAAGCTTATTTGCAATAAAGATAAATTGATTATTGATCTTAAAAAGTTTTAGGAATTTTAAAATAATTTCTTCACATAATGCCTAAAACTGTTATCTTCAGAATTAATACACTTAACAAAACCTTCTTTCTCAAAATCCAATAAAGTCCTACTTACTGCACTCCTGTGTTTATTTATTTCTTTAGCTATTTCTGTTGCTGTTTTTGGTTTGTCTAACTTGTTCCAAATCTCTTGTCTTAGTTTTCCTTTCTTTAGAAAAATCTCAAGTTTTATCTTCTTGTTCATACAACAAGGGCGTAACAAATATTTAAAATTCAGAGTTACATAAGCGTAACATTTATAATCATTAAAAATTATATAATTTTATGGCTGAAACAAAGGATAAAAATTGGATTAAAAAACACCCTATTATAACCGGGATTTTGGCTGTTCCTTTGGTTTTAATATTATTGGGAATTATTATTGGAATATTTGGAGTAGAGTCCTCTGAAAAGGGAGGCAGTCAAGAATGCAAGGATTTTATAGATTCTCAACTTCCAGAAAAATTCATTGTAGAGGCTCTCCCTCTTAATACTTATGAAGGAAATTATAGAAAATATGAATTTTCTTCTTGGAATGATGGCACTCCCGTAAAAACCTGCACAGATAATCCTGAAGTAGAAGATTTAGGCTTTGGAGCCCATACAACAAAAAGATGCAGTTATGTTATTTACAAAGGAACTAATCCCGGAGAAAACAAAAATGAATATTATATTGGGAGAGATAAGACAAGAACTAATAAAGGTTTTATTCAGGACTCTGAGGATTATTATTTAGAATATAAAAAGAGCGGGGGAACTGATGAAGAAGGAAATATTTTAGAAGACAGAACGTTTAGAATAAGTGTAGACGAATACACTATTAAAGGAAAGGGAGAATATATCCTTAGTGAAAGAGAAAACGCTTCTTTTTATCTTGAAGATTATTCTATTATAAGTTGTGAATTATGACATACCTCTATAGGAAAATTTAGAGATAAAAACGGCGCAATTATAAGTAGATAAGTTTTTCTTAAAACAAACAATTCAAAAAGTTATTTTTATAATCTATTATTTGTTTTAGATTTTTCTTTTTCCCTTTTATCATATTCTTCAAAGAATTCAACATCTTCCCTTGTTTTGCAAACTCTGAGTTCAATTTTATCTATCTTATTCATTTTTTCTCCAACTTCTTCTTGGGTTATATGGTCACCATATCCTCTATCTCTGTTTTTTGTTTTGTTAAAATGTAATACTGCTGATGGATTTTTTTCTATTAATAATCCAATTAATGCTTTTTCTCCTATGTCTTTTAATACTTGTTCTGCATCTTCTGTTGCTTCTTTATATCTTGGGTCGTCTTTTAACCATTGATAATGTGTTCTTCTTGGGACACCTGTAACTTTACAAGCATCTGAGACTATCCCTAATTTGCTTATTAAGGCTTCTACCATTAATTTTTTTCTTCCCTTTAATCCTTTTACCCTTTTTTTGTGCGACTTTGTGCGAAATTCTTCTTTTATTCCTTGTGCTATATCTGTTAAGAATTGTTGATTTTCATCGGCTTTTGGTTTAATTCCCTGTGTTTTTTGTTGGTTTTCCATAACTTCTAAAATAAGTTATTTCTTAAATATTTAACTAAATTTTTTATGCCCCACTATGATTAAGTTTATCTAATAGTGCAAAAAGAAAACCCTGAATTTTTCTATTACTATCAACAAGAATTTTTTGCTCTTTTCGTAGAGAATTTAACTCAGAATAAACCTCAAGAGAATAATCTCCTTTTTGCAACATAGAAAATATTTCTGGAATGCCAATGTGGAGATTTATCTTATGTTCCTGACGAAGACCTTGCTTTTTTTGGTATATTTTGTACTGATAGCAAAGAGATGTAAATGAAATACTCTTTAACCCATCAAGACGCAGACCAAAATAATCTTTATTAAATTCTATAGAACGAATAAGAATATTTTTTATAGATAATTTGTCTTGATAGTTTTGTTTAATCAATTCTAAAAAATGAATACAATAAATATTTAATGAACTTATTTCTATAGGGTAATCTGTGGATAAATGTAGTGTAGCTTTTTTTGTTTTTGCACCTATTCCAAACCTAAAAGTTATTAATTCAGAACTTATAGTTTTATTTATCTTTTTTCCTGAGTAATTTGGTAAATCATAGGTGAGAGTTACATTGTGTAATTTCCAATCAAAAATACTACTATGGGGGTTATTTTCAACTAAAATATATATTCCTCTCAAACCATCCTTTTTTCTAATATTCTCAATTTTAGGTAATAATGATTTAACGGTATTAACATTTATCTTCGTTAAAAAAGCAATTCTCTTTGGATTAATTCCTTCTGGATATTCCTTAAGAAGGTTAACAATCTTATCCTTCTTTTTTTGGGCATTGTGGGGTTTAGTTGAAACTTTGGGTTTTTTCATTCTATCACCTTAAACTTTAATTTTACCCCCCTACAAGAAATATCGCAAAAACCAATATCCCTTAAAAAAAACACAAGCTCCCTTATTTCCTCTTTTTTTACACTAAATCCCGCACCTATTTTTTTATAAACAATTGCCCATTCAATAAATCTATCTTGTTTATTTATTTCTGTTAATCTAAAAATTAACTTTCCATATAATCCTTTTAATGCTTGTTTATTAAGTAGTATTTGTTTCTTCATCTTGTATAGGTTGCTGGGAGCTCTTGCTTCCAGCTTTCTTTTTATTTAATTTAAGAAGGATCTCTATCCAGTTTTTTTGTTTTGTTTTTTGTTCCATTTTCTTGTTTTACAATTTGGACATTCTACGGGATTGTTAGTTCTTGGTAGCCATTCGTATCCACATGATTTACATTTAGCTTTTTTTATGATATTCATAAAATATTTAAGTGCCGGAAAACCTTATATTTTATGTCCGAATATACGGAAAATAAAGTGAATAGAAGTCCGAAAAAGAAGGTAGGTCGCCAAAAGAAAAAGAATAGAGCAATTCCAAGAACTATAGATAGATCTTTTAAAATACTTGACATTATAAAAGAAAAGCCTCTTTCTGTTAATGAAATAGCCTCTAAATTAGCAATTGATCATAGGAGGGTAAATGAAATAGTAAATGATTTAATTTTCCTTGAAAAAGTCAAAAAAATAAGCAATAAAGTTGCAGATATAAACTATGATTCATTAGAAGAAAAAATAGAAAAAGAAATAGGTAAAAAATTGAAATTTAATGAAAATAGATTTCCTAATGGAAAGAGACATGGGCAAATAATGAGAAAAGAGCTTTTCAGAACAATAGATAAAGAATTTATGGTAGAAGTAGCGGACAACCTTGGAGAGCTTTATGAAAATAATTTTATAGAATCATTTATAAAAGTGTGCAAAAAGAAAGGCCTTCGTATTCGTAATTTAAACAAACAGATATAAATTATTTTAGGGATTATGAAAGCTTCTTCTTAATCAACTCTAAAACTTCGGGGTCGTTCATTAGGTTGTTCATTAATTTGTCTGCCCTTTGTCTATCTACATCTTTTTGTAGTTTTTCTTTGGCAAAATCATCATCTAAAATCATACCACAATGATAGCAACATCGATTTGTTACACCATTTTTGGTTTTGCATCTTAGACAAATTTTCTCTTTTAACTTTTCTTCCTTCTTTTCTTCCTTAACTTTCACGCCATTCATTTTTAGTATTGCTTTATCCATTGCTTCTCCAGACATATGAATATAAATGCCACACATTTTACTATCTTGTCCCCAACCAAAATATTGTTTCATAGATGCTTCACTCATCTGCGATGCAACCTGTGTAGCTCTACTGTGCCTAAATAGATGAGCATAAACCCTTTTTTTTATATTGGCTCTTTTTGATGCGTTCTTTATTATTTTCATTATGGCATTATACGTTAGAAATTCTCCTTGAGGATTATACCATAGAGGAGTATCTTGTTCATCATTTTTGGGATGCTCATTTATCCATTGTTGTAAATAGGGAGAACTATTAATCACAAGAATTTTTCTCATTCCGGTTTTTCCTTTAACAGTTATCCTTGCCCCATACTTCTCAAAAGATACATTTTTTAATTTCATATTTCCGATTTCAGAAATTCTACAACCACTTTCGGCAAGAGTTGAAACCAAAGCCTTATCTCTCAGGGTATTACAATTTCTTATGATGGATTTTATTTCCTCTTCTGTTAAAAGTTCCTCTGGAAGTTTTTTATTGTTTTTAGGAAGTCTAATAGAAATCCATTTTACTTCATTAGGATAAACCCCTTTTTCATCAATTCCTCTAATAAATCTGTAAAGTTTTCTAAGCATTATTTTAAAACATTTTTTGCTTTCTGGTGCTAATTCTCCTTGCTCTATTTCTCCCACAACACGCCTCAAATCATCTTTATCAGCCTTATTAAAAGGTTTTTTCAACATTTTAGAATATTTCCTTATGTCCAACAAATACCTCCCTATTTTAGCTACTCCAATTCCCTCACTAAGCAAATAATCTCTAAATTTTAGAGAAATCTCCTTGTTTATTTGCAGAATTTTTTTATCTTCTTTCAATAATTCCAATTGTCTTTCATATTGTCTTTTGTAATTATGTATGTCCATACTTCCCTTAATTCGGAGTAGTTTATATACCACGATTAAGGGCGTTAAACTTTTTCTCTACGCCCACGCCGAACGATTAGAGATAGTTTAACGCCCTTTTTTATTTATTATATT
>CAYVFP010000024.1:0-97 GCA_964451055.1 Candidatus Woesearchaeota archaeon | reverse complement strand
AGTAGTTTATATACCACGATTAAGGGCGTTAAACTTTTTCTCTACGCCCACGCCGGGAATTGAACCCGGATCTCCTGCGCGACAGGCAGGTGTCTTA
>CAYVFP010000023.1:0-9202 GCA_964451055.1 Candidatus Woesearchaeota archaeon | reverse complement strand
CTGGAATCAAAAACCCGCAGGAGGTTATGAGTTTCACAGGAGTTTAGAAAGAAACTCTGGATGCTGGAATCAAAAACCCGCAGGAGGTTTTTAACATGTATATCATTTCTGAATATATATCATTAAATTTCTAGTCACTTTAGAATTTTGACGAAAGATTTATATATTAAATCATCCAAAAAATATTAACATGAAAATCTTGGTGAGTTTTGATGTAACCCTTAAAAAGGAAAATTTAGAAAATGAAGACAGTTGGAGTTATAGGTGGAGTAGGCCCAGAGGCATCAAACAAGTTTTGCGAGTTCTTAATAAAAAATAAAAAAGCAAAAACTGATCAAGATCATATTCCTTTTATCCACTACTGCAACCCAAATATTCCAGATAGAACAGAGTTCATCATGGGAAAGGGAGAAGATCCAACAGATGAAATAATAAAAACATGCAATACCTTAAAAAATTCAGGGGCAGATTTCTTAGTTATTCCCTGCAATACCGCACATTACTTTCTTCCAGAAGTCCAGTCAAAGGTGGATCTTCCAATAGTGGATATGACAAAAATAATGGTGAAAAAAATTCTAGATGAATATCCTCCTATAAGAAAAATAGGGATTTTAGCTACAACAGGAAGTATTCTTGCCGAAATTTACCAAAATTATTTCAAAAGTGTAGGAATAGAGCCTTTAACACCGAGTATCGATGAACAAGAAAATTTGGTTATGAGGGCAATCTATGGAACATCCGGAATAAAAGCAGGAAAAAAAACTCTTCCAAAAAACCTTCTAAAAAGAGCGGCAAAAAAGCTAATTGATCAAGGGGCAGAAGCAATAATAATGGGATGTACTGAAATTCCCCTTGTCCTTAAACAAAAAGATTTTGGAGTGAAACTCTTTGATCCGATGGAATTAACTGCAAAAGAAATCATCGAATATGTGGAAACAGAGGAAGAAAATGTAGTAACAGTAAGGTATCACCTTGAAAGACATGAAGAAAAGGAGATTTCAAGAGAGAAGGAGGTAGTTATAGAATGAGAATTGGAATCTTACATCATGACTTAGAATTTGCTGAGAAAAACATTGCAGAGGTGTTAACAAAGAAAGGTGCCGAGACAGAATTAGTAGATATTAGAGAACAAGGCATAGAGAGAATATTAGAAAAATGCGATTTAGTTTTAAATAGAGTATATGCCAGTGTAGCAAATAGAGATTATTCCAGCATCCCAAAAACATTAGAGCTTCTTAAGAGCTTAGAACAGAAAGGGATAATTTGTATAAATTCTTACAAAACATCGTTATTTGATTACAATAAATATGAGTCTTTCCTGAAAATGAAAGAAGAAGGCCTGCCTACTCCAGAAACGATTCTAATAGAAAATGAAGAGAATTTGGAAGAAAAAACAAAAGAAATCTGTGAAAGATTAAAATTTCCATTAATAATAAAAAGAAATATTGGAGGAAGAGGAAAAGACATTTCAAGAATTACTACTTATGAAGATGCTTTAAAGAATCTTAAAGAAAAATTCAAAAACGCAAAAAAAGAAGGATATGGCGGAGGATTTATTGCTCAAAAATTTATAAAATCTTCTCGAAACCATGATTGCAGAATCGGAGTAATTAATGGAAATGTAGAGTTTTCATATAGTAGGAGCTTAATTTCCCTAAATTCAGAAGATGCTTGGCTAGCATCCTGTACAAATGGATCAGTAGAAGGAATCTATAATGCAGAAAAGCCAGAAAAGGAAATTAGTCTAAAAGCCTCAAAGAAAATTGGTTCAGAGTTTAATGAATTAGATATTATGTTTACAAAAAAAGGACCAGTAATAATAGAAAATAATCCTACTCCGAATTATTTTGATGAACCAGAAGATAGAAAGAGAATTGCTCAATTTACAGATATAATTCTAAATAAATTAAATAAAAAACAATGAAAGAATTTGGATTAATAACTGAACCAGGGAAAGAAGGAGACTCAAATTATGGAACAAGGGAGCTCTTCCATAAAAAATTAGAGGGATATAGGGTAAGCTCATTTAGTTGGAATGATGTTAAAAACAACGTTTCTAAAAAAACTTACTTCTTCGGCCAAAGAAAACAAAGCGAAAAAAGACTTCAAAATTATTCTGCAATTTACCTAAGTGGCCTAGGGGCAATAGAAGGCAAAAAAAGAGAACTATTTGAATTTATTAGAGGCCTTAAAGATCTAGAGGGGATTGTCATAAATAACCCCTCAACCATGATTGAAAATTTTGATAAAAGATATCTCTTAAATCTACAGGAAAAAGGAGTACCTGTAATACCAACTGAAGAAGTCACAGGGTGGGATTATAAATCCATAAATAATTTTAAATTTAAAGGATATTCCGAGAGTTTGATAAAACCCCGAATCTTTGGAGAAAGATCCAAAGGAATAAAAAAAATAAAAGAATTTCCTTTCAATAAAAAGTCATTTGAAGATTTCAAAAAGAAATATGGGGAAAAGATCCTCTTGCAACCCTTTATAAAAGATATTACTAAATACGGAGAAAGATCCCTTGTCTTCGTCGGAGATAATTTTTCTCATGCTATTTATAGACACAGAGATGTATGGTTTACCAACACAACAGAAAAACCTGCCCCCGAAACAAATCCCAAAAGAGAAGAATTAAAAACTGCAGAAAAAGTTTTTGAAAATTGGGAAGGGGAATACGACATAACTAGAATAGACTTTATAACACATAAAGGGAAATCATTAATAAGCGAAGTAGAGATGATAAATCCCAACCTTTGGTTAGGGGAAGGAAAACCCAAAGTAGATGAAAGATTTATGAGCTTATTTAACGAACATCTAAAGAAAAAACAAAATGGAAGAGCATAATAAATACAGTTTAAATTTTAGAGAAAGAAAAGATTTTGATTTTAAAAAAGTATATGGAGACCATGCAATAATAATGGTCGATAGTGCTCTCAAGCTAGGACTAAAAGTAGACTTGCTTTTTGATAGGTATCTTGAAATATCTAATGGAAGAAAAAGACATTTATTCCAATCAGTAGATAGCACTGCTGTTTCAAGGCTAGGAACATTAATGAGTGAAGATAAAGAAAAGACAAAATATTTTCTAAAAAGAGAGGGAATCTCTACACCTGAGGGAAAGCTATTTTGGGCGGGAAATGAAAAAGAAATAATAAAATATGCAGAAAGATTCGAAAACTTTGTACTAAAGCCTAAAGAGGGAGATTGTGGAGATAGAGTCTATATTGGGCTACCTCACTCTGCTATAAAAAAAATATTAGCAAGCAACTTTTCCAAAAATGAAGAAATAATCTTGGAAGAAAAGGTCGAAGGGAAAGAATACAGAATATTTGCAATAGAAAACGGGTATATTGCAGGAGTGTTTAGAAGGCCTGCAAGTGTCGTTGGAGATGGAAAAAGAAATTTGGAAGAACTAATTTGGGAAAAAAACCTAGATAGAAAAAAAGGATTTTTGGAAAAAGGAGGGTCTCCTTTTAGGGAAATAAAAATAAACCACCCTCTTGTTGAGTATCTAAAAGCTAAAAAAATCGAACTGAAAAATATTCCCTCAAAAGATCAAAGAGTCTACTTAAGAGAAAATTCAAATCTAAGTACAGGTGGAGATTCAATTTCCATAGATACTGAAAAAATATCTTCAGGAATAAAAGAAGCGGCAATAAAATCAATAAAAGCAATCCCTGGTTTCCCTTATGGGGGAGTAGATATAATAACCAAAGATATCACAAACCCAGATGAAAAACATTTTATCTTAGAAATAAATCATTTGCCCGGAATAAAAGGATTACATTATCCCTACATTGGCTCTCCGCAAAACCCTGGAGGGGAAGTTCTAAAATACCTTTTTTTCTAAAAAATTCCTAAAAAACTCTTAATCTCTATCTTCACTCAAGTCCAAATCACTAACATGAACTCGATCATCTTTCTCTGAACCCAGAACATCTCTTCTCTTAAGTTTCTTTTTTCTAAATTTCTCTTTAGAATTAGGATTCAAATCCTCTTGCCTCAATTTAATAATTTCCTTTTCATACTTCTCTATTTTTTTCTTTAATTTGTTAATCTTCTTCTGATTTTTCCTAACTGGAAATTTATTTGAAACCTGATATTCATGTATTAAATGATCTTTTCTTTTATTCTTGGCCGCAAGATAAATTATCAAAACAATTAAGATAAAAAGAAGCAAATAAAGAACTGTATTCTTGCTAAGAACATTGTCTCTAACAAAGCTATACCCTGTGATAAAAAAGCCAGAATTTTCCTCGCTAGAACCTCTCTCTGAATTTTCAGTCTCCAAGTTCAGCCCTGAATCAAAGCTTTCATTGGCACTTTCATTCTCATTTTGGGCTCCACTCAAGGCAACAATTTCAGAAGAGGAATCATTCTCCTCATTAGAACTCACAGAATCCTCAACCTCTGAACAAACACTCGGTAAACTAAGCTCGTAATCTTCTGGCAAAGCAGTTAAATTAATTTCTGTATCTCTATAAAATTTATCATCAAATTCTTCCTGATAAAACAAGCTATCGCCATCTTTAACCCTTAACAAAAAATAAAAGTCCGTTTCAGAAATATCATATATTATCTCTGCTCGACCACACATGTCAACAGAATAGAGCTCGGGAACTTTCAGTGTATTTTCTCCCGCATCCATTGCAGTTACCCATACATCCATATAAGGGGCAGTTTGAATGTTAAGAATGGTCTCGGAAGAAACTAAAGAAATCATGGGCAAAGCCAGCAATAAAAAAAGACCCATCACCAAAATTCCTTTTCTCATAAAAAACTTTAGCTATCAGTATTAATAAACTTTTTTCTACCTTCTTTACTCTTTCTGGGCCGGTCTTCGCCAAATTTTTCTAGCTTTTCTGCTGCATCTCTTTCATTCAATCTCTTTTTTCTAGACTTATCTATGTCATAAAAATCAGATTCTTCAGAATTATAATCTAATCCTTCTTCATCTAACTCTTCTCTAAGATCATCTTCATTCTTGAATTCTCCCCAGTGTTTTTTGTATTCGTTTTCCATTTAATCCTCCCTAAAATTTATTTTATATTGGAACGCATTCCTCACCATTCCAACATTCAGTACTTTCACAAGCACAGCTATTTGTTATAACCTGTGCACAAACCTCTGTTTCCCCTCGGGCATAAGCGCAATGATTTGCACAGGCATCATTAAACTCTGTCCATTCACCTCCCGAAAATTCACAAGCCTCTCTTTCACTTTTAACATTTGAACTTCTCCACAAAAACAAAAAAACTGCTACTACTAAAAGCAATACCAAAAAACTCCAAGCCAAAACAAATTTTCTTTTCATTTAATAAACAACCTCCACATCTGGATTTCTTCCCACTTTTCTAGGAGATTTTGAATATTTGTTTTTCTTTTCTCCTATTTTCTTATTAATTTGATTTTTTATAGAAGTCATAGATTTTCTAAATTCGGGGACACACTCCCATCCCGTGTCCTTAGAATTAAAAATTCCTAAATCCGAAACCATTTTTGATTTTATTTCATACTTTGTTTTGTTCCCAAGCTCATTCATCGTCCTTATTTCAACTTTAACTTCTCTAGCTTTCTTAAATTCTTTTTTATCTTCTAAATCCTTCAAATAATTTTCAAGATATTCTCTCATCTGTTCAATACATTCTTTTTCAACGCCATCATCTGCAATAATTTTAATCTCAGTCATTTTCCATCCCCTCAAAAACCATTTTTGAATCTTCAACACCCAATTCCTTTAAGATCCCCCTAATCTCTTCAACCATTTCCGGCGGGCCACAAACATAAAAATACTGATTAAAATTTTCTATCCAATTTTCCAAAAAGTTCTTATCAATTCTCCCTGAACTATAATTCAATTTCTTTTCATCACTAAGTGTAAAAACAAAATTTCCTTCCCCAAAAGAATTTTCAAACTCTTTCTCAAGGATAATATCTTTAGCTTTCTTATTTGAAAAAATTAAAGAATTATCCGTAATATCTTTGCTTTCTACAAGCTTTCTTATTATCGCTATAAAAGGCGTTATCCCTGCACCTCCAGCAATGAAAACTCCTTTGCCCTTAAAATTAATAGTTCCAAAAGGTTCACCAATAATCAAACTATCTCCTGTATTCATTTCATGAATTTTTTTAGTTATGCTGTTATGGCTAGGGTATTTCTTTATAGTAAATTCCAAAACCTCGTCCGAGTTTAAAGAAGTAAAAGTAAATGGCCTTTTCTTTTCTCTAAATCCAGGAACATCTATAGAAACCTCGCATGCCTGCCCTGCTTCAAAAGAATAGCCCTCTGGCTTCTCGACTATAAACCTTTTCACGTCATGCGTTACAAATTCTGTCATTAATATTTTTACCTTATATTCATTACTCATTTTTATTCTCACCAATATTTACTCCTAAATATTTTTCACCTTTCCTCTTGAAATATTTCTCAATCCCAAGTCTGTTAAAAAAATAAAACAAAAAATTATCTTCTACTTGCAAAAGCAAAGACATTCTTCAATGCCACAACAATCGTTGCAGGCACGAAGACCATTAATGTTGCATCAAGAGCTCTAGATAGGATCCTTGAAATATCGAAAACTTGCTGACCGAACGCCGCTGCAATAATTAAAACCGTTCCTGAAAAAAGGAAAGGCTTAACTTCAAGTTCTGTAATATTAAGCAAACCTATGATAATTCCCACAGTTACAAGCAACCAAACAAAAGCAATGTTAATGACTCCAAAAAGCGCTATAATTATTGCAAGAACAATCCCTGCGACAAATGCCCAACTTCCAACAGTGCCTTTGTATTCTTTAGTTTCTTTTTTTGCCATTTAATCCCTCCCTTTCATTTCTATTTTAACTCTATCTATCTCTGAGCCTAAGCCCTCTTCATTAAAATCACTCTCAGCATCAACCTCAATCTCTCTTGAAACATTCTTAACTCCTTGACAAAATCTAACCGAATCAAAAATCTCTTCCAATAAATCTCCCTCGAGCGATTCTCCCTCGAGAAAAACCTCTCCATCTTCGACTCTAAATTTAACATCAGTTCTATCAAAAATCCCTCTACGTTCAAAAGAATCTTTTATTACATCGTAAACATTTTTGTCGCAATCAACATTAACCCGAGAAAGAACCTCTAATTCATCGACAATATTATTATCTTTAGCTATTTGTCTTGCAATTTCAATAGCACATTCTTTCTGCCAATAACCCTGAACCTTTCCTTCCATAACAATCGAATCGCCTTCACGTTTCAAATCTATTCCTGCAGAAGGAATTTCTGGGCAAAAAGTCAAAGCAAAATCTATGCTCTTTAAAACATCTTTCTCATTATCATTAAACACAAGAACATCTTGAAGCGCTATAAAAATCTCATTTCTAACTGAATTAACCCCTTCAATAGAATGGGCTATATCTTCTGCGATGAATCTATGACTTCTTGTGGGCACAAATCCCTTTAGAATAACTTCTCCATCTCCCATAACTTCAACCCCCACAGAAGATGAATTGAGTCTGCCATCCCAATAAAAATTCTCTAAAATCTCCTCTTTTAGGGCATTCTTAATAACCATACTTTATCTAAAACAAAATACTATAAAAAACACTGCAGTATTAGAATATACAACACCAAATTGCCCTAAAGCAAAACTAAGAAACCTTCAAGTTTTCCCATTTCTCTTTATAATCTTCAAAAAAATCAACAACTTCATTTGTAATTAAACTCAAATCTTTTCCCCCAACATAAAAAACAATATCCGGCCATTCTTTTGAAATCTTTCTAAGCTTTCTATAATCTTTAAGTGTATTCTTAAAAATTTTAAACTTATTTTCATCCTTAAAATGTTTTCTTTTTATTTCTCTTCTAAACAAAAAAATAATCGAATAAAAAATATTTTTAGATGGAAGAAACATAACAACAAGAGAATTATTCTTAGACAAATCCCTTATTCTTAATGAAACATCGGAATGTTTTTCAGACGAAATAGCTCCCCCTGCAAGATCCATCACAAATCCATTTTTAGATTCATAGACTGACTTAAGAAGATTAAAACTTTTATTTTTAATAAAACCCCTTATCTTATTTGATTTGATTGATTTATCTAAACCCCCTTCTTTCTTTAACTCTTTATCTGCAAGCTCATCTGAAGAAATATACTCCAAGAGAAGCCTCTTAGAAATTTCCTTAGAAATCGTTGTTTTCCCAACAGAACGAGGTCCAGTAATCGTTAAATTTTTTCTAAAAACCCCTTTGGTAAATCTTGCCATAATAAAACTAAGTTTAATCAAATTATAAAACTTTACTTAAGAAAAAATTTAAAAATAATCCTCTCCAAATAGTGTAATGCCAAAAAAGAAAATCCAAAAAACTAAAAACAAAAATTCTAAAAAAACAAATTCAAAACAAAAAACAAATTATTATGATTTATTCATAATGGGATTTATTTTTATGGTGGTAGGGCTACCTCTTTTATTCCAATCCGGAAATTGGGGACTCTTCGGAATAGGTTTTGTTTTTATGATTGCAGGAGCTTCTAAGAAAAAAGAATGGATTGTAGATGGAAAAAATTGGACTAAACTAAAAAAAGAAGAAAAAAGAAAACACATAATTGCACTTAGAATATTTCTTGTCCTTTTTGCGATAGGATTAATTCTTTATTTCATATTCTGGGCCTGGTTTTAAATAATTCTAAACAAACCCAAATAAATCTAAATAGACCCGAACAAACTCCCATAAACCTCATAAACACTCAAATCTCTAATAAAACACAATACAAAACATTAAAAAGCGTCCAAAAGTAGAATATTCATGTTAGAGCAAGGGAGGACCAAGAACAATGAAGCTATATGTAGGAAACTTACCTTTTAGTGTAACTGATGAATCTTTGAAAAAAGCATTCTCAGAATTTGGAAATGTTGAAGAAGCATCTGTAATAATTGACAAATTTTCTAGAAGATCAAAAGGATTTGCATTTGTAACTTTTTCTGATGACGAATCGGCAAAGAAAGCGATTGAAGCATTAAATGAAAAAGACTTTGAAGGAAGAAATATCAAAGTAACTGAAGCAAAGCCACGAGAAGAATCTGATAGACCACCAAGAAGAGATTTCAATAGAGACGGCGGAAGAGGCGGCGGATTCAACAGAAACCGTGACGGAAACCGTGGTGGAAATAGAGACAACCGAAACAACGATAGAAGACGTTAATAATTA
>CAYVFP010000022.1:2363-9218 GCA_964451055.1 Candidatus Woesearchaeota archaeon | reverse complement strand
CCAAAACCCTTATAAAATTTAGTTGTTAGTTAATATAACAACAAAATGGAAAAACTAAAAGAACAATTAAACGAAGCAGGATTAACTGGAAACGAATCTAAAGTCTATTTAGAACTGCTAAAAAAAACAGAGCTAACTGCAAACCAGCTCGCAAAAAAACTTTCCTTAGACAGAACTCTTACATACACAATATTAAACCATCTTATAGAAAAAGGACTTGTAAGTTACATAACAAAAGAAAACAAAAAATTCTTCAGTTCAGAAAAACCAGAAAACCTCCTAAACCCTATAAGAAAAAAAGAATTTCTAATAAAAGATTTAATCTTAGAATTAAACAAAATAAAAAAAGAAAACCCTCAACCTTATGAAATAAAAGTTCTAGAGGGGAAAGAGGGATTAAGAACTCTTTTCAATATAATCCTAAAAAACAAACATTTTCTTTCTTTTGGAGGAACAGGAAGAGCTTACGATCAATTATATGAAATTCAGGCTCTAGCTAAAAAAATGAAAAAAAATCAATATTCTGGGAGAATGATAATGCAAGAAAAATATAGGAATCACGAAGTAACAAAACAGAGCATAATAAAATCAAGATACTCTTCAGCAAAAGCAGAAGCAACTACGGTTATCTTTGGAGATTATGTTTCAATTCATCTAGCAAAAGAAAAACCCCTAATTATTTTAATAAAAAATAAAGACATTTCGGAATCATATAAGAACTATTTTGAGCTACTTTGGAAGCAAGCAAAAAATTAATCAATAAAAATCAACAAAGCTTCTACTTTCATCAACTTCTTTTCCCTTATGATAAATAACTCCAAAAAATTCCTTTCCTGTTTCTAACCAAGAATACATTAATTTATCCCCCGGATTGGAAGGCAACTCCTTGACTTTTTCCAACGGAACAGAATAAGGAATACCTTCGTCGCTTTCCACAGCTCTCCCTTCAAACTTATTTGAAGAATAGATATAAACAATAAAGTTATCTGGATTTTTCCAATTATCAAATTCTCTTTCAGAATTATCAAATAAAATTACTCCTCTCAGCCTAGGTTTAATAACATTTATTCCCGTTTCTTCTCTAACTTCTCTAACCGAAGACTCTAATCTTCCAAAAGGAACTCCAAGACCCTTCTCAGAACTTTCAAGCTTTCCTCCAGGCAATGTAAAATATCCTGAATTTGGATCTCCCTCCCGAGAACCCTTCTTTATCATAAGAACCTTTCCCTTAGAAACAAGATAAACCATCGTGCCATATTTCATAAAAATAAAATAAAAAGTTTCTTAATAAAGATTTATTCTATTGAAAACAACAATAAAGTAATTTCTTAATTAGAAAATTAATCTTTAAGATTATCAACCGGAGAATATTTTACCTTGCAAAGAGGATTATCCTATTCGTTAGTGTAACTAAAAACTTGCTCTCTAAATCCTTCAACTTTTTTCCCCTTAGGATATACTAGAAACTACATTATTTAGAATAATATTTAACTCCTAAAGCTGGATTTAAAACTTCCATTGAAAAAGATAAAATTTTTTGTTTATAACCCATTAATTTTTCTTCTTGTTCAATTGTTAAATTCTCTGAGGTTAAAAAGAAATTAACTGAATCATAAAAATAATCTAATTTCCTATTTATATCTGCTTGAAGTTCATTTTCCAAATTTTGAACATCTAAGGAATCTTCAAAAACACCCTCTAAACCAAGCCGATCTTTTCTTACATTTTCAACAAGCTCTATCTGAGAATCTAAATAATTCTCATACTTTTCTAAAAATTCAAGAGCTTTTTCATGATCTTTCATAAAAATAAAATAAAAAGTTTCTTAATAAAGATTTATTCAATTGAAAACAATCTTTAAACAATCCCCTTCTCAACAAAACTCTCCCAACTTTCTTTTCCTAAACCCACCAACGCCTCACGAAAAGTCAAAATTGGTTTCTCATATTTCATAAAATCATCTAATGCTATTCTCGGACAAGCAAGCTCCACAAATGCATCAACATAATAAAAATTCATAAGTTTCTCTGGAGTCATTTCATTCATTGTAATAACCACAACATTTTTTCCGGAAGCTTCAATTTCTTTAACAAGTTTATCTGGAGAACCAAATTTCTGTCCTGGCTTAACCTCTATAATAATTCCAATATTCTTAGCATCCTTGAATCTCTCAATTGATACTGCACGCTGTTTCAAAATCTTTTCTCTAATATCTTCCATAACCCGAACGTCATCATTATAAACATCCAACAAAATAACTGGCTTCGTGACCGCTAGCACAGCGCCCATTGAATGAAACTGATTCCCAAGAATAACAAAAGCTTCTACCTTCTCCTGTATTGCCTTCAACCCTGCATACTGACACCCTACAATATGCCCTTCATAGGCAACATTACCTTTCTTCTCGGAAAGAACAACCTCTTTGCCATTAGACTCATAAAAATCAATTATTTTTCCAAGATCATTCCTATGTTGAACAGAATACGAGAAACCAATTTTTTTAAAATCCTTCAAACTTCCCAAAGATTTCTCAAGCAAAGGAACTAAATCCAAATTGTCCTTAACTTCAATATACAAAACTTCTGGACTATCTTCAGGGGTTTCAATAAACTTTGCATGCCCAAAATGGACAATCAAATCAGCATTAACATCTTTAGCTTCATGAACTGCTATAGCGCAACCTCCCCAACAAGTTTCTCCCGAATAAACAACTTCAATCCCTAGTTCTTCAAAAGTCTTATCTAATTGAAATACATTTTGTTTAACTCCTTCCGGCAGTTGAACTAAAACTTTCTTTGGCTTTCTTTTCTCAAGCTCGGACTTAAGATAATCTATTTCAAAATCTAATGCCATATTTTCAAAAGAACTAAGTCCTTTTTAGGGGTTGTGGTCTAAGGAAAAATCGTAAAAAACATTTATAAACCTTAAAATGCTTTAAAAAGCATGCCCGCAAAGAAAACTACAACTAAAACAACAAAATCAAAGAAAGATTCTGAATATAAAATACAAAATATCGTCGCTACAACTTCTCTTGAGAAACCAGTTCCATTAACAAAACTTGCAAGAACTCAACCTAACACTGAATACAACCCCGAAACTTTCCCAGGACTAGTTCTAAGAATAAAAGAACCAAAATCTGCAGTTCTTGTTTTTTCGTCAGGAAATTTAGTTTGTACCGGAACAAAATCTTTAGCCCAAGTTAAAAGAGTCGTAGAAGAAGTAATAAAACAACTTAAAAAAATAAATGTTAAAGTAACAATAAAACCAAAAATCACTGTCCAAAACATTGTAGCTTCTGGAACAATAAATCTTCAGTTAAACTTAAACTATCTTGCTTTAGAAATGGAAAACACAGAATATGAGCCAGAACAATTCCCCGGACTTGTATACAAATTAGATGAACCAAATGCCACATTCCTTTTATTCAGCAATGGGAAACTTGTTTGTACTGGAACAAAAAACCGTGCACAACTAGAAGAATCAATGACTCAACTTCTTAAAAACGTAAAGGAAGCTTTGAAAGGGTATAAAAAATAAAGCACAACAATTCTTTAAAACGCCTCATACATTTTAAATTCATGAAAAAATCAATATTAATAATTTTAGCCCTCTTAATTCTAATCACATTAATAATAACAATTATTCTAGTCTCAACAAACTCTCAAGAAAAATCAAAAGCAACCAACTCAAACACAATCCGAAGCAATTATCCAAGTTTTCAAAACAATCAAATACCTGCAACAGAAATCAAAACATCTTGTAGATGCAGTCCATAACTTTCAAATAACACTTTCCCTCAATAAAACTTCCATAAAATTCATTTCTCCAAAAAACCACTTACTAATCTACATAAATATATAAAAACTAAACGAACCTGTATTTCACATGGAACAGGAAAATGAACCGATATCCGAAAAAGGAAAAGGGCCCCAGAATTCAAAACAAGAAGAACTTTTAATTGAAGCAAAATCTTTTTTTGGATTCTATAAATCCCGATTAGGCTCCTCACTTCGAGACGAAAACAGCGTTGTTTACATAGATTTTAAATCTCTTTCAGAATATTCTGCAATCTTGTCCGATGAAATAATAAAAAGCCCGGAAGAAACTTTAAGAATTCTTGAATTGGCAATTGAAGAGCTTGGTCTTGCAAAAAACGTCCGTGTGAGACTTAACAATCTCTCTGAATCGCAAGAAGTAAAAGTTAGAAACATCCGTTCAAAACATCTTAACGAATTAATAGTTATAGAGGGAATAATCCGACAAGCGTCAGATGTAAGGCCTCAAGTAGTGAATGCAAAGTTTGAATGTCCTAGCTGTGGAACAATCATCTCAGTATTACAAATGGAAAAAAAATTCCGTGAACCCTCAAGATGTTCTTGTGGACGTAGAGGAGGATTCAAACTTTTCTCAAAGGAGATGATTGATACACAGAGACTTGTAGTAGAAGAAGCTCCAGACATGCTTTCCGGAGGAGAACAGCCGAAAAGAATGAATGTCTTTGTTAAAGAAGATTTGGTAGAACCTAGAATGGAAGAAAAAACAACTCCCGGGGCAAGAATAAAGGTCATAGGAGTTCTAAAAGAAGTTCCAGTTCCATTATCAACAGGAGGACTTTCCACAAGATTCGAGCTTGCAGTAGAAGTAAACAATTTAATCCCTTTAGAAGAAACTTTCGAAGAATTGGATATTAATGAAGAGGACGAAAGAAGAATCCTTGAACTTTCACAAGACCCAGAAATTTTTTCAAAGTTAAAAAACAGCATCGCCCCTTCGGTTTGGGGGTATAGCGAAATAAAAGAATCTATGGTCCTACAACTATTCGGAGGTGTCCAAAAGAAAAAATCAGATGGGCAAAAAACTCGTGGAGATTTGCACATATTGATGATTGGGGATCCAGGTGTTGCAAAGTCAGTTATTCTAAATTTCATGGCAAATATTTCGCCAAAAGGACGTTATGTTGTAGGTAAGTCAACTTCCGGAGCAGGATTAACTGCTACAGTAGTTAGAGATGAATATCTAAAAGGATGGTCTCTTGAAGCAGGTGCAATGGTTCTTGCAAATAAAGGACTAGTTTGTATAGATGAACTAGAAAAAATGGATCCTCAAGATCGTTCAGCAATGCATGAAGCAATGGAGCAGCAAACCGTAACAGTTTCTAAAGCAAATGTTCAGGCAACTCTTAAGGCGGCAACATCCGTCTTAGCTGCAGCAAATCCGAAATTCGGGAGATTCGATCCAAGCCAAGGAATTCCTCAACAAATTGATCTTCCTCCTGCACTAATAAACCGTTTCGATATAATCTTCACCCTAAGAGATGTCCCCAGCAAAGCCAACGATGAAAGAGTCGCGACACATATCCTAGAAGAGCACCAAAAAGAAGCAAAAGAAATGGTTATTGAAAGAGATCTTTTCAGAAAATATGTTGCATATACCAAACAAAGAATAAATCCAAAACTAACCAATAAATCTGTAAAAATAATGAAAGAATTTTACGTTGGTTTAAGAAACAGGCCTGTCCTGGAAGGTCAGGAAATGAGGTCAATTCCAATTTCCGCGAGACAACTTAATTCAATAATCCGACTAGCAGAAGCTTCTGCAAGAATAAGATTATCCGAGACTGTTGACGAACATGACGCAAACTTAGCAATAAGGCTCATGAAATATTTCCTAGAGCAAGCTGGCTATGATGAAGAAACAGGGGAAATAGACCTAGACAAAATTTCCGGAAAACTAAAATCTTCTCAGAGAAGTAAAATTTATCTCGTAAGAGAAACAATAAACGAATTAAGAAAAGAAATTGGAGAACAAATTCCTTTAGAAAAAATTGAAGAAAAACTAGAAGGAAAACTCAGCGACGATGAAGTTGAAGAAGCAATAGAAAAACTAGCAAGGGAAGGAACAATCTTCAAGCCTCGTAGAGGATTTATCCAAAAGATGTAATCTTATTTAGAATTAACAAATTTATTCCAATCTTTCTCAGATTCAGAAAAATACTCCCTATAGCTCTTACAGCCCCCATAATTCGCAGAACAAGAATCTTTCCTAGAATCCCCTTTTGCCACACATTCTTCATCCTCCAATAACAAAGGACAAATGCTAATCTTCTCAATCAAATTGTTCATGTCCTAAAAAAACATCTAAACTTTAAAAGAATTATCGTAATTCTATACATTAATATCCCAAATTCACTAAATCTTTAAATACTCTCGCTCATAGAAAAAAATATGGCAGACAAATATAAAAGAAATATTGCCTTCAAATTAAGAATAGGTGATTTACTCTTAGGAAAACCAATAACTGAGGAAGATAAATTTCTTTACCTAGAACTAGGAAACCAAAAAGTCTCGCGAGCAAATATAATTGGAAATATCGTTGACAGATACGATTCAGAAGGAGATAAAAAATACAGCTTTTTCACACTCGACGATGGATCAGGACAAATAAAATTAAAAATTTTCGGAGACGATACAGAAAAATTCAAAGGAATAAACCAAGGAAGCACTGTTGTTGTTATAGGAACATTAAGAAACTGGAATAATGAAACATACATCCAGCCAGAAATAATCAAAGAAAAAGACCCAAAATACCTCCTAATAAGGAAATTAGAATTAGAAAAAAAGAGAAATCTTGAAACCCCTAAAATAGAAGACAAAAAAGAGGTTACTGCCCTGAAAGATAAAATCCTAAACCAAATAAAAGAATCAGAAAAAGAAGGCGGAATTGACCAAGAGCAGATTATTCTTAAATTCAAAGAAGCAAGTCCAGAATTAATTAATCAGGAAATAAAAAAGCTATTAGAAGAAGGAATAATTTTCGAACCTCGTCCTGGGAGATTAAGATATTTAGGATAAAATG
>CAYVFP010000022.1:0-2263 GCA_964451055.1 Candidatus Woesearchaeota archaeon | reverse complement strand
AAAATCTAAAAAATAATTTACAACAAACATTTTTTTAAAAACTCCTAAAAATAAAAACTTAAAAACCCCTTCTTTCTTATCTTTTCATGGAATCCTACGAAAATTTATTAGAAAAAGCATATGAAAAAGTGAAGGTTGTTGAAGGTTCTGGAGAAAGATTTGAAATTCCTCCAATAGAAGGATTCTTCCAAGGTAAAAAAACAATCCTAACAAACCTAAACCAAATAGCTTCACATTTGAGACGTAATCCAGAACACATTTCAAAATTCCTTCTAAAAGAACTAGCGACAAAAGGCCATCAAGAACAAGATAAATTTATCTTAAACAATAAAATCTCAAGTAAAAAAATCAACCCTAAAATTGAACAATATGTTAAAGAATTTGTTTTATGTAGCGAATGTAATAAACCTGATACTGAAATAATCAAACAAGGAAAAATAGAAATCCTTCATTGTCTAGCATGCGGTGCAAAGCATCCAATTAGGACTAAAATCTAGGAATTTCGAGATCTAAACACTAAATCTGAATAACAACAGCTTTAAAAAAACAAAAATACTCTAAAATAAATATAGGGAAATAAAAACAAAGGAGGAAAAAATGGCAATACAAGGATACAGCGTTAAAGCAAAGAAGAAAGTTGACATTCAAGAACCAGTAGTCAGCAAAACTGCAAAAGGCGGATTCATAGCAAAGGGAAAATGCCCTGAAACTGGAATAACAGTTTGTGCAATGATGTCAAAAGACAAAGCTGAAAAAGCAATCGCAGACGGTGAAGCAAAGAAAGGCTTCTAAATAAATATTTTATTTTTATTTTTTTATTTATCTAATTAAAAATTCAGAAAGCTAAGATAAATTGAATTTCCATCAGATTGTTAAAAAATTCCTGATGCTGGAAATTTATAAAATCAGAGAGAATTTCAAAGAACCAACTCCTAAAATCAATAGGAGATTCAAAGAACCTAGGTTCTTTCCAAAGGAGATTTACTATGTACATAAATGTTATCGAATCATACAGAACAGTAGTCGCTATTTGTGACAAAGAAATTTTGGGAAAAAGATTTGAAGAAGGAATAAAGCAGCTTCATGTAAAGGAATCTTTTTACAAAGGAGAAGAAGGAAAAATAGTTGAAGAAGAAGAACTAATCAGATTAATTAAGAGCTACAACATGGAAGATGCCACATTTAACATCGTTGGAAAAAAAGCTATTGAGGCAGCAATAAAAGCAAAGTTAATCAATGAAAATTCAATAGCAACAATCGACGGAATCCCCTATACTTTGATTTTAATTTAAAATCCCAAAACTTATAAACAATTTTTCAATTCTATTAATATGAAATCATTCAAAAAACAAGAACAAGAAAGAAAAGAAAATCAGACTGGAGAAGAAAAAGTCCGTGTAAGATTGCCTAGAGGAGAAGAGATAATAGGAATTATTGAAGAAAGACATGGAGGAAATAAAATGAGAGTTAATTGTCTTGACGGAAAAGATCGTGTCTGTAGAGTCCCTGGAAGATTGAAACGGGGTCTTTGGCTAAGACCGAACGACGTTGTAATAATAGAGCCCTGGGAGCTGGATAAGGATAAAGGGGACGTTCTTTACAAATACCGTCCAAACCAAGTTAAATGGTTAAGAAAGAACGGTTATCTTGAAACTGAAGAAGACGAATTCTAAAAAGAACAAAGATTCTTTGAATCTCCTTCTAATATCAATCACTCTTCTAAAAAATTCACAAAACTTATAACCAGCTAATTCTAAACTAAATTATGAAAACAATAATTTCAGAGAAAGTTCCAAGAGTAAGAAAAAATAAAAAAAGACTTGAAAAGTTGTTAGAGGTTTCAATCTTAATTAAAGGAAGAGAAATAACTATAGACGGAACTCCTGAAAAGGAATTCATAGCAGAAAAAGTTTTGGATGCGCTCAACATTGGATTCCCTTATTCTCAAGCAACAGCAATAAAAAAACAAGACTTGGAATTTGCTACAATAAATTTGAAAGACCATACAAAAAAACACAATTATGAAAGAATTAGAGGAAGAATAATCGGAAAAAAAGGAAAAGCCCTTAAGACACTTTCCCAATTATCTGATTGCTTTGTAGAAATAAAAGACAACACTGTAGGAATCATCGGCCACCCAGAGAACGTTGAAGCGGCAATACAAGCGCTAATACAACTAATCGGTGGATCAAAACACGGAAATGTATACAAGGGCTTAGAAAATCAAAAGCCAAAACCAATAGAAGATTTAGGATTAAAAGAA
>CAYVFP010000021.1:7812-9574 GCA_964451055.1 Candidatus Woesearchaeota archaeon | reverse complement strand
TTTACAAACTTAATAATTGAATATCAGTATCTGTTGTCTTGAAGTTGTTAGCAACAATTGCCTGAACTCCCTTGTCTTCACAAGCTCTGATAATTCCGCTAGTAACAGAACCATCAATAACAACAACAGAAACAGCATCTCTCGTTCTCTTCAATGAAGAACTCAAGCTTTTGGATGAGATGTCTTTAATTTTTTCAAACTTAGAATCAAGTAAAATTGCTTTACCCGAACCTTCGTTTTCCTTAGACATTTCTTTCAATTTCTCTTTTTCAGATTCACCAATCTCAATCTTTTCGATTTTTTTTGGCTCTTCTTTTTCAGAAGAATCTCTAGAATAATCTTTTGAATATCCTCTAGAACTTCTAGAGTCTCGAGAATATCTTCCCGAGTCTCTATAGTTTCTTCTTCCGCTATCTCTCTCAGAGAAATATTCTGAAGCTGGAACTTTCTTTCTAAGGTTCATAAGGATTTCTTTTGAAGTCAATTCCTCAACTTCTTTTCCATCCGGAGCAACAGCGATGTATTTAACATCTGCATTGTCCATAACATTTCTCGCAATCAACTTTCCACCCCGATCTCCATCCAAGAAAAGAATAATGTCTTTTTCTTTAGACAATTCTTTAACCTCGTCTGGAAGTCTGGTTCCGTTCATTCCGATTACATTATGGATTCCTGCTCGAACCATGTTCACAACATCAGCTCTACCCTCGACAACAATTAATTCCTTATCATCAAGGTCGCCTCCAAAAGCAAGCTTACTTTTACCGTATTCCTTAATACCTGAAATTTTAGCCGAGTCTTTAATCTGGTCCGAAATTTCTCTAGAACTAGATCCTTCTTGAAGACCTTTCATTAATTTCTTAGCTCTCTCAAGGATATAATCTCTTTTACTTCCTCGAACGTCTTCAATCTTTTCGACTTCTATTTGCGCATCGCTTGGCCCAACTCTTTCAATTGTTTCTATAGCCGCAGCTATAAGAGTTGTTTCAGACTGATCCAAAGCACTAGGAATCTTAATTGATCCTAAAGTTCTTTTACTATCTCTTTCAAGATCAGCTTCAATTCTTCCAATCTTCCCTTCTTTCTGAAGTTCTCTCATATCAAGCTCAGATCCCAAAAGACCTTCTGTCTGACCAAACAAAGCACCGATAACATCTGGCTTTTCAAGTTTACCTTCAGCAACAAGATTCGCATGAATCATGTACTTAATCGATACTGGACTTACCTTTGCCATTTTTTGTTTTATAATCTCCTTTTTAATTCATATTAGTTCGAAACCGTATGGTTTCTAGAAAAATATCTACCACTTTTTGCTACTAGCATCAAGCTAATGAGTATGACGATTTATAATCAAGTGAATGTGATAATAATGATATCTTTCTAACAATACCTACAAGAGAATTTTGTTTTTAAATTATTCGTTTTTAAAAATAATAAACTATTCAAAAGGATTTTTCATGTATCTTTTACAAGATTTAATAACTCCCTCAAAAGAATTTAAAACATATTTCTCTAAAGAATCTGCAACTCTTTCAAGAGAAGAAGCAAGTTGTGTTCTTTTCTTTTCTGGATTTTTCAAAGATTTTCGTTGATAATCTCCATTTGATTCTTCCTTATATCTTTTAGCCAATTCTTTAAAAACTTCTCTCTGATAGAAAAAATTTGTATTAACAAATTTATCTGCAAATTCTCTTGGAGAATAATCCTCAAAACTTTCAGGATGTTTGCTACAATCAAAGCTCATTTTTAAATCCCTTTCAGA
>CAYVFP010000021.1:3432-7712 GCA_964451055.1 Candidatus Woesearchaeota archaeon | reverse complement strand
CTCATTTTTAAATCCCTTTCAGAAATCTAAGCTCCTTCATTTTTCCAAGCCTTTCATAAATATCAATCAATTTTTCTTTAATTTCTTCTTTTTCCTCGTCGGAAATTTTCATTTTTAACAACTTCTCATAATACTTTGAAGCCTGCCCCTGTTTTTTTTGTTTTTCTAAATCCTCTGCACCTTTCCTATAATGTTGAACAACTTCATCATAAATCTTTCTTCTATCTCTATGCTCAGATTCAATTAAAGCTTTCTTCAAGGATTTATCAGCCTCATCAAAATTCCCTGCATCAATATGGGCCTTCGTTTCTTTAATCAAATAATCAACTTTTTCCCTAAACGTTAGACAGTTTTTTGAGGCATCGCTATACGCCTTTGCAGCGTCGTTAAACATTTTTCTTTCAGCATAAATTTCAGCTAATTTAAGATGGGCAAATTTCCTCATTTCTAAAGGAGGCATGAGTTTTAAATATCTATTAAGCATATCAATTTTAGTAAATTCAGCCCTTCCGGAAAGTTCTTTTTCAACCTCTGTTTTTAACATATCTTTTCTTAACATATTGTTCAAAGTTTACCTAATTATTTAAATCTTTCAATGATAAGGCCCACAAGAAAAATCATAAATCGTTCCATCTTGTTTGGATTTCAGATACTCCGAATTCTGAACATAATTCAAACTGTCTTTTTCTTCAGATTCCTCAAAAATAAATTCTCCTCTTTCAATTTCTTTCTCTAATTGAGATCTAGAAAAATTATTTTCTAAAGATGCAAGACAAAGTCCAGATAAAATAGCACTGGTAAAAAAGAACTTTATACTTTCAATGTATTTCTTTTTCATAAAAATACCAATAGAAAGGGGTTTAAATTATTTATTACTTTTTTAATAATTTCCCAATGTACCCGTTATCTCTTAGCCATTCAATATATTCTATTGACTTTTTATTAAGGGATAAATCTTTTCTTTCTTTTTCCAACTGATAAATCCAGGTCTCAGTAATCCCGATTTTATCTCCAAGTTCTTTCCTAGTGAAGCCATTTTCTTTTCTTACTTCTTCAGCTAAAGCGCCTTTAAAATCTAAAATTACACGATAAGCTAATTCTTTTTCAAGGATTTTTATTCCAAGATTTTCTTTAACACTTGTAATCCTTTCTATATTCTTTGAATATAATTTAGAATAATTATTAAATAATAAAAAAAGCCTTTTGTTATCAAATCCCATCGTATTAATTCAGAACTATCCTCTGTAGCCAATCACCAGAATTTAAGCCTTTTGCTTAATGATTTCTAAGCACATTCCAGCAGCAACTGTAGCTCCTGCATCTCTTACTGCAAATCTTGCCATGTGTTGGTTTTCCTTAGTTGTTTCCAAACAAAGGTTTCCTTGTGGCTTAATTCTAACTTTAGCAACATCTCCATTCTTCAAGAAGTCTGGGTTTTCCTTAATAGTTTCACCAGTTCTTGGGTCAATCTGAGCAATTAATTCAACAAACTGACATGGAACTTGAGCAGTATGAACATGGAATACTGGAGTATATCCTTTAGCTAATACTGTTGGGTGGTTAATCACAGCGATTTGTGCTACGAATTCCTCAACAATTGGGATTGGTTTAGAAGCCTCACAGATAACATCTCCTCTAGCGATGTCTTTCTTTCCAACTCCTCTAATATTAACACCAACATTCATTCCAGCTGGAGCCTCAGGGTGTGTCTCGTGATGAGCTTCAATAGTCTTAATTTCACCGTCGATACCAGTTCCAGTTCTACCTGGAAGAACTTTAATTTTCATACCTGTCTTCATAGTACCAGTTTCAATCTTTCCAACAGGAACAGTTCCAATTCCAGTAATATCATAAACATCCTGAACAGGCATTCTCATTGGTAATTCAATAGGTTGTTCGGGTTTAGGGAATTCATCAACTTGTTCTCTAATTGTTTTACCTTTATACCAACTCATATTTTCAGATTTTTTAACAATATTATCTCCTTTCAAACCTGAGCAAGCAATAAAAGGGGTTTCATCTGGGTTAATTCCAGTTTGTTTTAATAATTTAGAAACATCTTCTTTAACTTTATTAAATTGATCTTCTTTATATTCAACAGCATCCATCTTGTTAACTGCGATAGCTAAATTCTTAACTCCCATAGTTCTCAAAAGGAATAAGTGCTCAGTAGTCTGAGGTTGAACTCCTGAAGGAGCTGAGATAACTAAGAAAGCAGCATCTGCCTGCGAAGCACCAGTAATCATGTTCTTAACAAAGTCTCTATGACCAGGCGCATCAATAATTGTAATTTCGTATTTTTCAGTTGTTAATTTCTGGTAAGCAAGATCAATAGTAACTCCTCTTTCTCTTTCCTCTTTAACTTTATCCATGATGTAAGCAAATTCGAATCCAGCTTTACCATGTTTAATAGCCTCTTCTCTTAATTTTACCATTTGCTGTTCAGGAACCGCTCCACCGTCGTACATCATACGACCAACGCAAGTTGATTTTCCAGCGTCAACGTGTCCAACGAACACAACATTCATGTTTGGTTTATCTTTTGCCATTTTATTTTTTTAGTATGTCACAAATTTTTATTTTGTAATGTTGTTAAAAAATTATTCTTTATAAATGTTTCGATTAGCTCCAGGAATAGCATAAAAATAATTTTTATCGACGGGAGAACTTGCAATAGAATCTACTTTCTGTTCTATGGTTTTGGGCTTTTTTTCAAAACCTTCAGGCAATTCATCAGGATTACTATTTAATTGAATTAGTGCAGCAAAAAGTATAGGTCCTTTTATTATAGCCCCAGGCAAAGAATAAGCGAACCATCCTCCCGCCTTCCACCAATTAATTTTTCTATATTTACTAGATTTAGAATAGAGTTCCTTTACTGCACCATAGAATGGAAGTAAGTAAAAGGGAAAATCCCAATATTTCTTCAATAACTCCTTGTTTCCTTTTATTGCCTCAGGTCGATATTTCTTATTTTCAATAGATTTAACCTCCATAGTTCAGAGAGAATCTTTCAATTTTTATAAAACTACTCAATTCCTTCAGAGACAAAATACCTATAGCTATGAACAGAAAATCTCTCGAATAATACAAATTTTGAACCATCTGGCTTTTCAAAAACTTCCTTAGAATTGCAAAAATTAATTAGAGCTCTTTCAGCCATTTTGCTATAATCATTTCCATGAGGCTGAGCAAGATACTCCGGAGCTTTTTCTTTGATTTCATAAACAATATGATCATCAATATTTGTTTCTTTCCCCGGTGTTCCACGAATAATTTCACTTTCCTCCAAAATTTTCTTCAACTTACTTTTGCATTCTCCTAATTCTTTTTTATCCATATAACATTAAATAAACTCTCCATTATAAATTTATATATACTAAAATATTCTAATTAAGATATGGAGATTTCAATCTTAAATCAATTTATATTAGGAATGATTCAAGGGATTTTCGAATGGCTTCCAATATCTTCCAGCGGATTTTTGGCTTTATTCGCAAATAACTTCCTCGGAATAAACAACTTTGGAGATCTAGTTCAGTTAGCATTATTTTTCCACCTTGGAACTTTTTTCGCAGCTCTAATTTATTTCCGTAAAGAAACAATACAACTTTTTAAGACTCTTTTTAATTACAAAAAACAAAAGCCAGAGAATAAAAAAGTTTTCAGTTTTATTTTTATCTCTTTCATAATTTCTGCAGTTCTTGGTTTTATAATTCTAAAATTAATTAAGACAGCCTCGACAAACCTGGATCTCACAGGACAAATTGTTAACTTTATTATTGCAGGATTATTACTTATAACCGCAATCATAGGATTCATCTCAAAAAATTATGGACTAAAAAAATCAATCCATCTTAAAAACAGCGACGGTATTCTTTTAGGAATTGCTCAAGCATTTGCAACCCTTCCCGGAATTTCTCGTTCTGGCGTGACCGTGTCGTCTTTACTGTTAAGAAAATTCAAAGACACAACAGCGTTAAGACTTTCTTTCCTTATGTCCCTGCCTATAGTTTTCTTCGGAAATATTTTCATCAATATAAAAGATTTTTCCCTAACAAATTTCCCAATAGTAGGTTTGCTAACCGCATTTGTCTTCGGACTATTAACAATTTCTGGCCTAATAAAATTGTCTAAGAAAATAAATTTTAATTGGTTTGTTTTAATCTTCGCAATCTTAATGATTATTGCTGGATTTGTTGTTTAAGAAAATTCATCAACAATCTCATAACCTTCTTTAATAGCCTCTTTCTCAAATTTGAAAAACTTCCCAGCAGTTT
>CAYVFP010000021.1:0-3332 GCA_964451055.1 Candidatus Woesearchaeota archaeon | reverse complement strand
TCTTTCTCAAATTTGAAAAACTTCCCAGCAGTTTTTGCAGGACAACGGCTAGAAATCTTTATCTGCTTTCCTTGAACAAAAATTGGAAAGTCTCTGCAAGTATTTGATCTTCCAGGATTTCCATGTATCTCACATCTCCAATCTTTCAACTGAGGACATCCTTCACAAGAATTCTTAAAATTAAGAATATATTTTCCATTCCAAGTCTCATTCAAACTTCCCTCATTAATTAAAATCTCCTTTTTGCCCCCACAGTACAAATCCATCTCCTCGGCCTTTAATTTTATGAAACCCTCTCGGCAACAAAAAGCATGACACTCATTAATACAAAAATCACTAATGCTCTCTCGAGCTCCATCAGCAAGTTGATTTATTTTCTCCAAATTTCTTACGGCAATTAAATTAATTTCCTTAACAATCAGAATTGGAGGGTTTATATTCTTAGTTATTCCCAATTAAGTTTCTCATCAATAATCTCTTGACAAGCTATTTCTAGTAACCCAACATCTCTTTTTTCTTTAGGAGAAGCATCAGAGTAAATTTCCCCTTCCTTATATTTTTTCACAATTTCTAAGATTGTTCGAGCATAGGGCCAAGAATATTCTGTACCCTCTGATTCATCCAGAGTCCTCATTAGATTTCCAATACTAAGAGAAACATATTTTCCTTGATCACAATCGTAAGATTTCATACTTTAAAAAAATTAAACCTCTTATTTAAAATTAGTTATACTCGAGAATAACCTTAATCAATTTCATAAAACAAATAGTTGCAATATTTTTCAGCTTCTTTAGAGAGCTCTTCAGAGTTTCCAGAAAAGAAATAACCTCTTGGCAATCCTTTAACAATCTCTAGATTTGTAATTATATCGTCTGCAAGAACAGGACTAGGATTGGCCCCGAATTTATCCTTAAGATCAAATAATTTTTCTACTTTTCCTGCAGCATTATTATCTCCAGCAATATCTGTCAGCGCATCACTCATAAAAAATTCAAGGAATAAGATTATATAAAATTAATTGTGTTTGAAAAGAATAATTATTGATTTTCACTTAGACCTTTTCTATCACGAATCTTTCTAATAATATCTGGCTGCATTCCTGAAGGAACAGTTTCGAAGTGCTGGTCAAGAATAGAACTTGTACCTCTACCTTCAGTTGCTGAACGTAAATCATTTGACCATCCCATCATTTCTGCAACAGGAATCTTAGCTTTGATCTGTGACACAGCGCCTTCTTGTCCCATGTCAAGCATCTGACCTCTCTTACTTCCAACAAGCTTTGTAACAGCCCCCATAAAATCATCAGGGCATTCAACAACATGAATCTGTAATGGCTCGAACAAAGATGAACCAGCAGTCTTCATAGCTTCTTTAATAGCGTCTCTAACTGCAGGATAAACCTGAGCAGGACCACGATGAATCGCATCTTCATGAAGTTTAATGTCTACAAGAGTAACCTTCATTTTCATACAAGGTTCTCTAGCAAGAGGTCCTTCCTTCATAACCATCTCGAAAGCATCCATAATCATTTCAATAACTTCACCAATATGAACTTCACCACGAGTCTCATCTAAGAACATATTTCCTTGGAAAATTTCTTTAACATTTCTGATCTGGTCTGATCCCCATCCAAGTTTCTCTGAAAGAACTTTAGTAACAGCATCGCTCTTTTTCTTAACACGTCCTTCAGGCAAATCTCCAGATTTGATTAAATTATGAATCTCATCTTCTAGAGGTTCAACTTTAATGAAGAAGCTATTATGTTTGTTTGGACTTCTACCTTCTGAAGGTTGGGAAGTCTTTGTAACAGTTTCACGATAAACAATAATTGGAGATGATGTTTTAACATCTAATCCTTTTTCTGATTTAATTCTATTTTCAATAATTTCCAAATGTAATTCTCCCATTCCTGAAATCAAAGATTCTCCCGTCTGCTCATTAATCTGAACTTTAATTGAAGGATCTTCTTTACCAATTTGCCTCAAAACTTCAATAAGTTTTGGCAAGTCCGCAGCTTTTTTAGCCTCAATAGATTTTGTAACAACAGGATCAAATAAATGTGTAATTGCCTCAAAAGGCTCCATCTCATTCCTTGAAACTGTCTCTCCTGCAACAACATCTTTAAGCCCAACAATACCTACAATATTCCCTGCGGAAACAGAATCCAAAACAATTCTTTGAGCACCTTTGTAAACCGAAACTTGCTGAACTCTTGTTTTAGTGTTAGCAATATTCAAATAAACATCATCTCCTTGCTTAATTCTTCCCGAGAATAAACGCCCTGCAGCGATTTCTCCAGCATGTTTATCTACAACAATTTTAGTCGGAACAAAAACTGGTTCTCCATCAGGATTACAATTAACCAAATCTTGACCAATCTTTGAATTTTCATCCCCGTGCCAAATTCTTGGAATTCTATATTTCTGTGCTTCTAAAGGATTAGGATGATGGTCAATACTCATATCCAAAACAACTTCATGTATTGGTGCTTTTTTCGCCAGAGATTTATGGTCATCGTTTTCATAAGCATCAATAATATCTTTGAATGTTATTCCTTTCTCCTTCATATATGGAACACTTAATCCCCAGTTGTGAAAAGCAGAACCAAAAGCAACAGTTCCTTCAGCAACGCTAACTTTCCATTTTTCCCTGTAGCCTTCAGGAGCAATTTGTTCAATTAATTTATTAACATGATCAATAATCGAGAGAAATTTTGCCTGCATATCTTCTGGAGTCAATTTAACTTCCTTAATTAATCTATCAACCTTGTTGATAAACAAAACCGGCTTAACCAATTCTTTCAAAGCTTGTCTTAAAACAGTTTCAGTCTGAGGCATAACTCCTTCAACAGCACAACTCAAAACAACGCAACCATCAACAGCCCTCATAGCTCTTGTAACATCTCCTCCAAAATCAACATGTCCTGGAGTATCGATAAGATTAATCAAATATTTTTGCCCTTCAAAATTATGAAGCATACTAACACTAGCCGAGTCGATAGTAATTCCTCTTGAAGCTTCGTCTTCGTGAAAATCTAAAGCTCTTTGTTTTCCTGCAGTGTCTTCTGAAAGCATTCCTGCACCCGCAAGAAGATTATCTGAGAAAGTAGTTTTACCATGATCAATGTGAGCAGCAATCGCAATATTTCTAATACGATCTTGATCTTTCATCAAACTTACAAAGTCAACTTTTTCTGCCATGTTTATACTAACTGAAATTTTGCTTTATAAATATTTCCGTCAGGAAATGTTTATACTCCGAACAAAGTGAGAGCATATAAACTTTTCTTCAATAAAATTTTAATATTATTTAATTCAAACAACTTTCAACAC
>CAYVFP010000020.1:0-9991 GCA_964451055.1 Candidatus Woesearchaeota archaeon | reverse complement strand
TATTTTGGGCCGGAGATTATTCCTTAACTAAATAACTCTTCTAACCAATTCAAAAGTTTTCCCCAGAATGTTTCTTTTATGTTGAATTTTAATTCTAGTTTTATTGGCTTTTCGTCTTCGCCTTTCCAGAAATAATCCATTACTGTCTTGTTTTCTTCGTAATAATAATCATAGTAATCTGGTTCTACGCAGCAGTCTTTGCAAGTTTCATTATCATCTTCGTCATCGTCTAATTCGATGTTGAATGAAACACTGTCCGAACAAGTATTTGAAGAGTTGTCTGTTGCGTAAACTGTTAATGTGTTTGTCCCTTCTTCTGTTATTAAATTAGTTAGAGTATTTGAACCGTTTATACAATTTTGAATTGTGTAGTTTATTCCGTTTAGGTTGTAAGTACATGAATCTAGTTGAACGTTTTCATTAATATCGAAGTTTGCTGTATCGATTAATTCATTGTACGTTTCTCCGTCAATTGGGAAAGTTATGTTTACTATAGGGCATTGGTCGTCTGTTTCATTTTCATCTTCCTCTGTTATGTTTATATTGAAAGTTATTTCATCATAGCAAGTTTGAGAAGCGTTGTCTGTCGCTGAAACTCTTAAGGTGTTTAATCCTTCAAGAGGATTCATGTCTGAAAGATAGTTTGTTCCGTTGATGCAGTTTTCTATTTGGAATGTTTGGCCATTTAAAGTGTATTCGCAAGAGTCTAATTCTTGGTCTTCGTTAACTGTGAAAATTGAATTATTCTTCCAATCTTGGTAAGTTTTTCCGTCGATTGGAGTAACTATTTTTACCTCTGGACAATTGTCTGTTGGGGGTTCTGGGATTTCGATGTTGAAGTTTATAGTTTTTGGACAAGAGTTTCCAAATTCGTCCTTTGCTACTATTGTCAAACTGTTTGACCCTTCTATTGTTGAGATTGGAATTGTGTTTAATCCTTTTTGACAGTCGAATGATTCAGTGATTCCGTTTAAAGTGTATTCACATGAGTCTGTGTCTAGGAGATTTTCTTCTGTTATTGTAAAAGTTGCATGGGTTAAATGATTAGAGTATGTCTCGCCGTTTATAGGGGAGTTCATTGTTATTATTGGGCATTGCTCATCAGTTTCAGGAATGTCTATCATGAAGGATATTGAATCGGAGCAAGTTTGAGAGGCGTTGTCTGTCGCAAAAACTTCTAAGCTATTTGACCCTTCTATTGTAGATATTGGAATTGTATTTAAACCGTCTATGCAGTTTTGAACAGTGTAGTTTATTCCATTTAAGTTATAGGTACACGAGGTCAATTCGTAATCCTCGTCGATTGTAAATTTAAGTGTTTCAATAAAATCTGTGTATGTTTTTCCATCCTCTGGTTCTGTGATTGTTACATTAGGGCAATAGTCTGTTGGGGGTTCTGGGATTTCGATGTTGAAGTTTATAGTTTTTGGGCAAACATTTGAGGAGTTATCTGGAACATAAATTGTTAAGCTGTTAGACCCTTCTTTTGGAGAAATTGGAATTACATTATAGCCCTTTTTGCAATCAAAGGAGTTTGTAACTCCATTAAGAGTGAATTCACAGGAGTCTGTATCTAAAAAATTTCTCTCTTCGATAATAAAAGAAGCTTCTGTTAAATTTTCATTATAAGTCTCACCATCAAGAGGAGATTCCATCATAACTTCTGGGCATTCTGTGTCTTTTTCTGGGATTTCGATGTTGAATGAAACACTGTCCGAACAAGTATTTGAAGAGTTGTCTGTTGCGTAAACTGTTAATGTGTTTGTCCCTTCTTCTGTTATTAAATTAGTTAGAGTATTTGAACCGTTTATACAATTTTGAATTGTGTAGTTTATTCCGTTTAGGTTGTAAGTACATGAATCTAGTTGAACGTTTTCATTAATATCGAAGTTTGCTGTATCGATTAATTCATTGTACGTTTCTCCGTCAATTGGGAAAGTTATGTTTACTATAGGACATTGGTCGTCTACAAAAGGTGGCTCTGAAGATTCAACGATTAGTGTTAGAGTTTCTGATTCAAATGAACAATCTGTGAGGGTGCTTGCTGTAAATTTTATTGTGTAAGTTCCGGGTTCAAGAGTTGAAGTGTCTAAAGTGTATGTATCTGTGAATAAATAATATTCTTTCTGGAGAGTATATTCTCCTGCCTCATCTTCAGGAAAGAGAATTCTCTCATTGACTATTTCTAATTTCTCATACCATAAAGGCCCGTCATAGGAGCGGGCTACAGAAGTTAATCTTACAGAATCTCCTTGGGTTACTTCTAAAGTGTTTTGTTCGGCGTGGTCTGTGAACATTACGTATGTGTTTAAAGAGTCTGAACAGTCTTGTGCGGTTGTAGGGGCTAGAGCTAGGATTGATAAAAATGCTAATGTGAAGATTAATAATAGTTTAGAGTTCATTTCTTCTTTCCTCCAAAAATTGACTTTCTGTTTTTGCAACCGCCTAATTCTATAGAGGCTTTTGCTGCCACTTCTACATTTGGATTGTTGAATAAATCGTTAACTTTTCCTTCAAGGCCTAAAGAAACACCTTTGAATAAGTTTGCATTTATGTCTGCCATTAAAATATAATTTAATTTAGAAACGTCTTCTTCTGATTCAACACAGAATGGTTTCTCTTGAATTACTTTTCCGTTTTGAGAAATGTTGTCAACTCCTTTTTTAAGGCTGTAAATTCTCTTGAAAGTTTCTTGAGCTCCAAAGCCTAGACCCGCGTCGATAATTCCGGGGGTGTAAGAGAATTTTAGCCCTCCTTCAAATCCTCTTGAGAATTCAGTTTCTGTATTTTTGAATCCTGTTGAATTTGTTTCTAAACCTATTTCTGAATCTAAAGGGGTTGTAATGTTCCAGTCTTCTCCTGATTCAGATTTTTCTGTACCAAAGTTTTTCCTTCCGTAAGCTCCAAACCAGAAATTTTTTCCTAAATATTTTTGGACAACTCCTCCAATAAAACTAAAGGGCTTTCCTAAAGTTTTTCCGAATTCGGGGATTGCTCTATAATTTGTGCATTCTGGCTCGGCTTTTGCAGAATCTGTTTTTGTTGTGTCTTGGTCGTAATAGTTATTTATTGTTTTCGAGTTATCATGGATGTCTATGTCTATATCAATATCTTGGCAGCATTCTTTTTCTAATTTTGATTTTTGTCTTATCGTGTCTCCAGGAATAATAACTGTAGGGGCTTGAATTGTGTCTCCAGGTAACTCTGCAACTGTCTTCAAAACCTGTGGGCTCCAATATAATGAAGATAAATGATTTGTTTTACTACCTGGGTGATAGGGCTCACAAATGTTTATTGACCCTCCTTCATGAAGAAGATCAATCCCTATTACCTTTCCTAAACCTGTTGCTCCAATGTGTTCTTTTGAATAATATAAATCTACTGCAGAAGTGTCTTTGTTGAATTGGGCATAGCTTCCTTCGGCTGCATCTCCCATCAAATGGAGTTTTGGTTCTTTTGTATTTTTTATTGCTTTCTCTAGTTCTGAGTTTAATCCAAATCTGAAAACATAATGAGTGTCTGTTGAATCTTGGTAGAAAGGTTTTAGCACCCCTCTCTGAAGAACTATTTTTTGTTCATCTGTTAATTTTGAAGGGTCAAACTCTTGAGAATATGCATTGCTGGAATTCATTAAAGCTCCAGTAAAGATTGTTCCTGCAACTGCTCCAGTTTTTAATAAATTCTTTGCTCGTTCAGCTTTAGTTTGCTTATAAGTCGAATCTTTCATTATTCTACAGTGAGAACTATTCTTTATAAAACTTTCTAATCTGTTATCATTTCTAAATAGTTATCCTAGATGGTAGTGAAAATTCTCTCGAAGTTTTTTTGAATTACTTTTTCCGTTTCTTCCGTCGAGAGATTCCATATCTTGGAAATTATTTTAATTGATTCGTTTATATTTGAAGGTTTATTTGGAAATTCTTTAAAAGGAGATAGATAAGGTGAATCTGTTTCTGTAAGAATTTTTTCTTTTGGGAGAAGCTCTGAAATCATCTTTTGAAAGTGTTCAGACCTAACAATGCTTGTTGGGATTGAAAAATGGAAACCTAGTTTATTTGCTCTTTTAATTAGGTTAAATTTTCCCGAGAAACAGTGGAGAATTATCTTTAAGTCTTTGAAGTCTTCAAGAATTTCTAAAACTCTTGTTTCTGCCTTTCTTGTGTGAATAATTACTGGAAGAGCTAACTCTCTGGCCAATTCTAATTCCTTTATGAAAACTTTTTCTTGGATTTCTTTTGAAGGCTTTTCTTGGGAAAAATCAAGGCCAATTTCCCCTAATGCTGAAATTTCTGAAAGATTTTCATTTACAAACCTTTCTAATTCGAGAAAATCAGATTCTTTTAGAGTTTCTTCGGGATAAAGGCCTGCAGCAAGAAGGACTAATTCTGGGTTTGATTTTTTTATTTCTAGGTTTCTTTGACAGGATTTCATGTTTACTGAATTTGTTATTATCTTTGAAATATTTTCACTTTTAGAATTCTTTAGGACATCGTCTAAGTTTTTTATATAATCTAAATGGGCATGTGTGTCGTATATCATATCCTAGAAAAAAGAGATAGGTATTTAGTATTTTTGATTCGGATATGCTTTTAGAAGAATTTCTTTTTTGCAAGATATCTTTTATGGAAGAATATTTATGAGCCTTTGTGCAATTTATAGGTCTTACCTCTCTTATTCCTTGAGGATTATATTAGTGATCATCATCTGAAAAGATAAACTTTTTAGCAATATTTATAGATTTACATCTTTCTTGATTCAGAATATTTGATAATTTTTCTTTTTTTATTCAAATTTGAATTATTTTTTTTCATTTTCATAAAGAAAAATCCCTCTAAATTTTTTAACTTTTTGATTTTCATCCATAATAACAACTAACTCAAAATTATCTTGCCAATCTTTCCAGGAGACCAATACAGCTTCTCCTTTTAAAACTTTATCAACTGCTTCTTCTTTAGATGAATAAATTATTTTAGAACTAGAAGGAATTAAGTTTTCTGTAATTTCTTTGGATAAATAAGTATAAATCTCTAAGTCCTGTAACTGAGAATATTCAATAAAACTTTTCTTGTTTGTTGTAAGAGTATAGCCGGATTCTAAGATTTTTTCATTTATTTTGGAATTTAATTCTGATTGTTTTGCTTTTCTTCCGATTAATGCTTTATTAATTTTCTCCTCTTTTAATGATAATAGAGTTTCTGATGCAGAATTAAATTTGATTAATTCGTAATTTTCTTCTCCTGCCAATATCATTGCATCTTCTTCCATTGTGGGACAATAACCTAATTTTATTTTTTCTTCATTTTGGATAATTGTTTTCCCTGTTAGGAAAGGTTTTGTAATTAGAAATAAAGAAACTAAAAATATTGCGATAAGTATTAGAATTTTAATTTGTTTTTTCATTTTAACAACAATATAGTTTCTCTGGAGTTTTGCCTTCTTTTATGTTCCCGAAAGGGTTTCCGTATTTTTTTATGTTTTTAATCATCTCATTTACTTGATCTGGCTCAAGTCCTTCTTTTGCTAATCTTTTTCTTATATCTCTTATCATTGAGGATAAATCAATCTTCATTGGACAATTTTCCTTGCATTGTTTACAGGTTGTACAGAAGAATGCTCCATTATTATAAGCTTCTTTATCGGATTCTTTAAAATATGAAGAGATCACTCCTTTTGCTCCTGAAAAATATTTTGCTCCATATTTTGTGAATATCTGGTGATAAACTGGGCAAAAATTTAAACAAGATCCACAATTAATACAATACAATAGCTCTTTGAATTCTGAATTTAGGATTTCGGTTCTTTTATTATCCAATAATATTAAATAAACTTCTTTTGCTCCCTGTGCTCCGGTGATTAATTTATTTTGAATATCTGCAGTTTTGCTTGGACCCGAAATTATGCTTACATAAACTGGATAATCTTGTCCTGTCCCGAAAATTCCTGATGCCTTGACTATCTTTAACGCGTCTTCTTTCGAAGGAACAATTTTCTCGAAGCTTGTTAAAATGATATGTTTATCTGGAATTCTAGAAGTTAAAGAAATATTTCCTTCGTTTTCTAAAATAAAAACACTTCCATCGCTAGTTACTATATTGGCTCCAGTAATTCCTATTTTTGATTTGTAAATTTTCTTTCTTAAATGTTCTCGAGCAAAACTAGTAATTTCCTCTGGAATTGGGTTAACCTTTTTTCCAAATTTTTCTTTGATTTTTTTAGAAATTTTCTCAGGGGTTAAATTAACTGCAGGGAGAACTGGATGTAAATCTTCTTTTTCAAATAACTGAACTAAAAAATCTCCTAGGTCTGTTTCTATTAATTCTTTGTCTTTTAGTGATTCGTTTAAATTTATTTCATTTGAAGTATTTGATTTTGATTTAATTATTAATTTTTCTTTTCCTATAATTTCTCTTATTTTCTTATTTGCCTCTTTTGAATCCTTTGCTTCGATTACTTTAATCCCATTTTTCTTTAAGTTAGAGATTGCTTTCTTTTTCAGTTCAATAATATTATCAATTGAATTTTCTTTTATTTTTCTCAATTCTTCCCTAAAGTTTTCTTTTTCTTTTTCACTCAAAATCTTGTCTCTTTTTTCTTTATAAGAATACATAATTGGCAAAATTATTTCTTGAGTTTTTTTATTATCTTTGATTTCTTTTGTTAAATTTATTGATTTCATTTTTAATTTATTTTTTATTTTCAAACAATTGACTTAGCTCTTTTACTTCCAAATCTTTTGAATTTTCTTTTAGGTGTAAATAGCACATAGGACAACTTGTACAAAGCATTTTTGCTTTTGTCTCTTTGGCCATCTTTATTCTTTCTTTAGCAATTGAATTTGCGAGTTCGGGTTGGTTTGATTTTACTCCGCTTCCTCCTCCACAACAAAAAGAGTAATTTTTTGATAATTTCATTTCTTTTAAATTTCCAGAATTCTTTATTATTTCTCTTGGTTCTTCATAAATCCCTTCATATCTTCCTAGATGACAAGGATCATGATAGCTTATATCCATCTTTAATTTTTTAGGATTAATTTTTCCTTTTTTAACTGCTTTTGAAATTGTTTGAGTAATATGTTCTACTTTTATATTCCAATCCTCAACTAATTTTGGATAATTTTTATTGAACATATGAAAGCAGGCAGGACAAGAAGTGATTATCTTTTTTACCCCTCTTTCTTTAAATAATTTAAAATTTTTTTCTGCAAGTTTTTTTGCTTCTTTTTCATGGCCTGCATTTAATATTGGATTTCCACAACAAGCTTCTAGGTCTTTTAAAATAATGAAGTCTATTCCAATTTTATTTAAAATATTTTTATAATTATCTTCTAAGTCTTTTGCAACGAATTTTGTTAAGCATCCTGGATAATATAATGTATTTCCACTAAATAAATCTAATATTCCCATTTTATATCCAATTATATACAGTATTTAATAAATAAAAAGCTAACCCAATCATAACTAATCCTGCTGCAAGCCTCATCCATCCTTTTTTGTGCTCTACCCAGCTTTGAATTTTTTCTGTTTTGATTCCTTTGTATGCAAGAAAAACCATCACAATTAATGGAAGTACAAAAATTAGATTATAGATTAAAAGATAAGAAATCCCGGATAATTTATTAATTGTAATCATACTTAATATTCCTAAATAAATTCCTCCTGTGCAGGGAAGTTCAACTAGTGCTACAATTATTCCTAAAAGGATTATGGCCGGTAAAGTTCCTTTTTTTGAAATTTTTTCTATTTTTGGTTTCATGTTTGAAGGAATTTTTAATGAAACTCCCTTTCCATACCAAAAAAAATCTTTTATTTCTATTAGCGCTCCTAAGAATATCAAAATTCCTGCCCCTATAATCACATAGTCTAATATTGAAGGAACTTTATTTAGAACTTCCATAATTCCTATTCCTGCAAAAAAGTATACTAAAAAGATTATCAAAACATAAATCATTCCATATTTTAATGCTCTTTTTGAGGAGCCCATAGACAAGAGTGTTGCTAGTAAAAAAATTAAAACTCCAAAGGCACAAGGATTTATTGAATCTATCAAAGCTGCAACAATAATACTTCCAAGAGTTAATTTTTGAGAATCAGGATTATCTGTAGAAGCATCTTGGGAAACTTCTTTCATAGGGCTACAATTTTCAAGGGACTTTTTAAGATTATTAATAATAGGAGAATCTCCAATAAAATACGAATACCCTTTTTTACATTCGATTACTAAAAGAGGAACTCCCCTTTGATATTGACTTATTTCTAGTTCATCTGCAAATTTAGTGTATTTGTCTCTATTTTCTTGATTATTATAAACTTCTAATTGGTATACCTTAACATCTTCTAAATTGTCTACTTCTTCTAAAATTCCACTATCTTTTACATTGTCGCAATGGGGGCATCCAACTCCCCAAAAGAAATAGACATTTTTTTGATTATCCTTTGGTAAATCGTTTAGATTTTGTGCAGATACATTTATTGTTAAACTAAATAGCAAAAATAAAAATAAAGCTAATACTAAAAATCTTTTTTGTGTTTTATCTTCAACTCTCATGATATTTCTTATCTGAAACTCCTTATAAATGTTGGTTTCAAAATTTGAAACTCTTTAATTTTCAAATAAATTTAAGAAAGTATTATCTAAAATTATTTTATTTGTCATCCCTTTTTTCTCTTTTTTTAATATCCCTTTTTTCTCCATCTTAGATATAATTCTTGAGATTTTAACTTTATCAAAGTTTAATTTTTTTGTTAAATCACTTTGATTAATTTTCCCTTTTTCTTTTATTATCATATCTAGAACTTTCTTATCTTCCTCTTCAAGAAGATTTAAGAATTGATTTACATTTTTTCTAATTTCTTTTCTTTCCTTTAAGAAATGATTGCTAATTAAATAATAAGTTATTGAACCCACGAATAATCCTAAAGAAGAAAGAGAAACAATAATCACCCATGGAGGTAGTTTGCACCCACATGCCGTGGAAAAATTCTCTGTAGCATAAAAACTTGCAAATGAAATTAAGAATACAAAAAGAGTTAACATTCCAAAAATGAGGATTAAAGGCCTTATTTTGTTTTCTTTCATAATTCTTCTAGTTAAAGTTAGTTTTAAATTCTTTTCATTTTTCTTAAATCAATTTGGATTTAGTTAATAGTGCTGAACCAATTCCTTTTCTTTTTTCTCCGGAAATTAATCAGAGAATATCATTAAAGTAATAATTGTTATCCTGAAATGATTCTTCTATTAAAATTCCATTAAGTTTTTTTCAGAAAAACTTCCAAGGTATCTTTTGTTATTTTCTTTTTCTAATTGAGATTTTATATTTTCGAGAGAATATTCCTTTCTGAATGCTTTTATGAGCTCTGGATAATAACAATTTTTGATTGAATCAATCCATCTATAAAAGATTCTTTCTAAATCTGAATATACCTTTTCTCTTTCTAACTCTCTGCAAAAATTCATTATTTTTAAAAAACTTAAAGTTTAAAAGTTTAGAGTGTTAAGATAATATAAGCGTGAGTAGTTCAGTGGTTAGAATATGACCTTGCCAAGGTTGTGACCCGGGTTCGAGTCCCGGCTCGCGCATTTTATTCTCACCCTCCGGGTTTCCCAGGTGATGACCCAATTTCATTTGGGCCTTCCACAGGGGATGACCCAATTTCATTTAGGCCTTCCACAGGGGATGACCCAATTTCATTGGGCCTCAATTCCCGGCTTGCGCATTAAAAAGGAAACCAAGTTTTCCTTTTAGGAATCCTTCCTTTAAGTTTGTGCTCAAGGCTGATTGGAAACCAAGTTTTCCTTTTAGGAATCCTTCCTTTAAGTTTGTGCTCAAGGCTGATTGGAAACCAGCGGGTTAAATTTATGTTGAATTAATCGAGGTGTTTTAGAAATTCAACCGTTCAGTGTTTAGAGGAAGGGATCCAAAGGGAAACCAGTGGGTTGCCCTTTTCGAAAGCTTTTTAATACATTAAACTGTAATTCAATTATTGTTAGGGAC
>CAYVFP010000019.1:8770-10068 GCA_964451055.1 Candidatus Woesearchaeota archaeon | reverse complement strand
TTGGTTTAGGAATATAGTTCTTTTTGAATAATAAAACTTAAAAGTAAAAATAGGTATGATAAATGTATGGCAAAGCCAAAAAGACAAAAAGTTATTAATAAATATATCCGAGATGAAACTTGGAAAATTCAATACTTCCATGCGGGAGGGAAGTGCTATACTCCTAAATCCGAGGAGGAGCATTTTGAGATTATGAGTAGTTTAAATGGAGATAAAATAAATATTTTGCAATATGCTAATAGTCTCGGAAAAATTTCCGGCTTAAGAAATGAGCTCTCTCCGGAAGAGGTTCAGTGTCCTCCGTATGAAATCAGAATTGCTGTTTCTAAAAGATATAAAACTCCTCCTAAAAGAAAATCTTTGGAAAACAAAGCATCGCAAGAATCACAATAATTCTTAAAAAGGGAAAAGTGTTTGAAGAATTATGGAAGAAAATGATTACGTTAAATTAAAGGAAGAATTTGATAAAAACAGAAATCAAATTGATTTGCAAATTAAAATTAAAAAAAACATTCTTAATAATTTACCCAAAGAAATTTCTCAATTAGAAAAAGAGTTAGATGGAATTAGGCCTAGAATCGAAGGAGCAGAAAAGAATATGACTTGTAAGAATTGCGATATCTATAGTATGATGCATACTGGTACAATTCCAGGGCAGGGAGAGAGAACTTTTGTTTATAATTGTGTTATCTGTAATTATGAGGAGACCAATCATTAAAATGGAAAAAGATAAATTTGCTAAAATAGAAAAAATCCTTAATTCTTCTAAATCTTCTAGAGGAGGTCCTTTGGAAGTTACGAAGAGTAAATGTTCGCCAATTATTAATTTTGATAATATCGTTCAGGGAGACACAAAAGAGAATTTTTTAGTTTATGTTGAATATTTTCCTAGAGAAAAGGGATATGGATTTTCAATTTATGAAAAAGATTCGGAGATGAAGAAATAGGATGGAATTAATATGTTTATTGTCTAGCGGGGAAGGAACTTGGGCTCAAGTCTCTGGCTTGATGAAATATGGGGAATGGGATAAAATAATTCTTGTTGGAGATGATTTTGCTAAAAGTTTTAGCCATGAAAAAAAGTTTGAATTCGTTAAAATTGATAGCTCAAAAAAACTTGTTGATTTACGTGATGAGCTAAAGAGTAAGCTTAAAGGAAAATTTGAAGAGATGGAAGTTGCTTGTTCAATAGCTTCGGGAAATGGAAAGGAGCACATGGCTTTAGTTTCAGCGTTGATAAACTTGCCTGTTGGAATTAGATTTTGTGCTTTGACAAAAGATGGCATTGTTTATATTTA
>CAYVFP010000019.1:2142-8670 GCA_964451055.1 Candidatus Woesearchaeota archaeon | reverse complement strand
CCTAAAACGTATGCACGAGAAATTTCATGAGAATCTAATAAACTATAACCTTCACTACTTAATTCTTTTTCTAGTTTTTTAATCCACGCGAGCATTTCTTTATGAGAAGGCATACGTTCGTAGCCGAGACGTTGTCTTGCAAATCCTACTGACATGTAACCTTTAATTTCGATTATAAAAGGTTTTGACATTTTGATTAAATCCGAGAACTGTTTTATGAATTTGTCTTGCATGTTCAAATCCTTGACGAGATTTATTCTGAATACTGTTGTATTTTTCTTTTTAATTTTGGGAAATAAATTTAGCGTCTCAAGAAGCTTTTCCCAGGCATCTTTTTTTAAACTTCTGTGGAATTTTAGGTGTTCTTCCTGATTAGAGGAATTAACACTAACGTAAAGTCTTGTGGGTAATTGGTTCTTTTGAATAAGTTTTCTTATTACCTCTGGCTGTAAACCATTCGTTACAAGGAAAGATGTCTTGTTTGATTTTCTAAGCTCTGAAATGAATTCGCCAATCTTGGGGTAGAGGGTTGGTTCTCCTGTTAATGAGATTGCAAACTGATCTGGTTCTTGAGCTTCAGTTAGTTTTTTCTGGTTGGCTTTTGAAAGTTGTTTTTTGGGAGAATTTTTATCTTGTTTGAAACCAGTGAGAAGTTTTCTTTGGGCATCTATTGATTTCTGGATTATTTCTTTTGGACTTTCTGGTTCCATCGGAAAATCTTCTCTTGAGTTTGTAATATCTCTCCAACAGTGAATGCATCGGTTATTACAAAAAATACTAGGAGACATTTGGCAACACTTATGACTTTTAATCCCATAGAACTTTTGTTTGAAGCAAACTCCTTCGTCTTTCAAAGATTTCTTCGTCCAGGTGCAAAGCTGAACTGCAGAATGTTTCCCGACTGGAGTATAAGATTCTTTTCTTAATCGTTTACGGGGTTTTCTTATTACCATTATTTTAAAGAGAATAAGCAGGTTTTAAATTTTGGGATTAAATTATCTTATTTTGATTATAAAATTCTAAGAGGTTTTTGTTTGAATTATTAAAAAGGTCTTTGAGAGTTTTTGCGTGTGGTTTACATTGTGAGCCATTTAGATAAAGTTTATTTATGAATTCAAGATGTGTAAACCTTGAGCTTCCCCGGGGAGGTTTTTCTTTGGATATTGAAAAAAGAATTTCAGGTTCTCCAAAAGTTCTTGATACTAAGCTTGAGCAACTTCCAATCTCTTTTAGATTGAATCTTTCTAATCCAAGATTTTCTAGTTCAGAATTTATTCTATTTGTTTCTTTTTTTATATTTTGAATTGCTTCTTTGTATACATCAAGTCTCAATTTGCCTTGATAGCTATTAACCTCTTTCATGAACTACAAAAAAGGCTAGAGGGTTTTTAAAATTTTACGACGGGATTTTCGGTTTTAAGAGATAATTTGAATAATTGTATGTTTAATTATCCATCACGCTGTGTTCATAAATTGAACTCAGAATTTAGGAATAACTTTTATTTACAATTTAAAATCTAATATTTTTTTAACTATTACTCTATTGCTAAAAGAATTTACAGAATCCCTTTAAACCAGTAAACCATAATCAGAACAACTAGGAAAAGTAGGAAGTAAGTTACCCATTTAAATGCTTTTTCTGCTTTCTTTTCTGACCCAGTTATTTTTAGGACTGTTAGATAAAAGAATCTTCCTCCGTCGAAGATTCCCATAGGGAGCATATTAATTAAAGCCACACTGAATGAAATAAGAATTAGCCACCATAATAAATTGTAGATGAATTCATAAATTATGTTATTAGGATGATAATATACATTAGGTTCTTTGAATACAGTTGTTGCGGAAGCGATTGTTGCAACTAATCCAGACGGTTGTTCGTAAAAGATAATTCCTATCCAAGGTTCTCCAGTTTGAGGGTTTTCTCTAAGAGTGATAGTATAGTTATGATTTTTATCGTTGTAGAAAGTTGTGATTGTTAACTCTTGGCCTACAGAATATTTGTCAAGTTCTTCGCTGAATTCTCCAAGATTATTTATTTTTTCATTGTTTATTTTTACGATTGGGCCGTAAAGTTCTTCTTCTATTGCCGAGGAGGAATAATATAAGGAAAGTAAATCTCCGTCGGGAGAAACTCCTCTAAGTTTAGTAAAGTTAGAATTTTTTGTACGAATGTCGTTCATTCCTGACTCATTTATAAGGGGTTCTATTTCCTCATAAGTTGGATTTTCTAAAGTTATTCCATTAACATAATTTATCTGAGAGGTATTAATTATATTGTAGGCATAATCGTCATAAACTACTCCGGAAGAAGTGAAACCGACGAAGAAAACTCCCCATAAAAGGAAAACTCCAAGAAGCGCAGTTAAGGCGTTGGCAAAAGTTCCTGCTGAAAGAACTGCTTTCTGTTTGAATGGAGACTTCTTCTGCATGACTTTTTCATCTAGTTCGACGAATGCTGCAAGGAAAATTGGAAAGAAGAAAGGGAAAAATCCGAATCCAGTCTTCTTTGTTTTTATGTCATTTGCTGAAGCAAAAATCCCGTGAAAAAATTCATGAGTTATTGCGATTATTGCTAAAATTAAAATCCAGTAAACAAAATAGAATTCTGGAAGGAAATCCAATTTGAACATCTGAGGAAGGTAAGGTATTAAGGGCATTATTGGGGGAATTTTTATTGCAGAAACTATTTGGGGTTGTGAAACATAAACATGAACGATTCTTGCGAACATCCAAATCATTCCTGCCATGAGTAAATAACCAAGAGCTACAGAAACATAGCTAAGAAAATGAATAGTTTTTCTGTATTTCTCCCCAGTTTTTTTGATTAACCTTAAACCCCATTTTGTTCTATAAAGGTAAAGCCACCCGTCCTTTTGGAGTTTTTTTCTGTGAGTATAGAGAAAAGTCCCGATGAAAACAATAAAAATTGCAAGTAAACTTAAATCTAAAATCATTAATTTATTCATATTATCACCTAAATCATTGAGGAGAAGTTAGTTTAAAAGGTTGATGGATTATTTCTTCTTTGGGACTCTAAATGACTTCTTATCACACTTTCTACATTTAACTTTTCCTTTAAGAATTTTTTGAGGATCTGCTTTTTGTTTGGAGTTGCAACTGTTACAGATAAAAACATTTTTGAAAAGTCTGTTTTGTGCTTCAGGTATTTTTGTTGCCATACTTGATTTAGAAATATAGGGTTTTTAAAAGTTTTTAATTGGTTTTGATTTAATTAATAGTTCCGCTGTGTGCATAAGGAGAGATTAGATTTATTGAACACGAAATTTATGATTGTTTTTTATGTTAACTAAATATTCCTAAAGAGCGGAGTGATAAATAAATTTACAACTTTCTTTTAAGAAGAAGTGTTCCTTCAATGTCCCAGTATTCGACGTTGTCGTTTTCTGCGATTTCGCCTTCAAGTTCTGGATTCATTGGAACTTCTATTGTTTCGAAACTCTCTAAATCCATTAAGCTTACATGATCTCCTTCAAGAGATAATATCTGTCCTTTCTTTTTGTTAACCAAAGGAACTTCGAATCTGTCGTGTCCAGGAACAACAAAAACTTTTTTGCTTCCTGTCATCATTTGAACTGCTTCAACACGACACTTAGCATGGCCATGTTTTCCAGTTTTAGAAACATCCATCTTTTTTACAGTGTAAGGCTGACCTTCAATCAAAATATTAGTTCCCACCCTTGCCTCTGTTGCGTTAATAATTTTTGCTACCATATTAATCAAAAATTAATTGAGTTTATAAAAGTTTCTTGTAATTTAGAATGGAATCCCAGGCACTACTTCAGAAAAATTATTCTCTTTTTTAATTTGGTTTAAGTATTCTGGCAGAAACTCTTCTGTAAACTCATAATAATCCTTTTCTGCGTTTAATTTGAATTCTTCATTATCACAACTTTCTAAATAATTTCTATAAATCTTCTTTATCTCTGGATTTTCTTCAAAATAATAATTTATTGCAAATTGCATCGAATCTTCTTGTTCCTTGAAGAAGTCAAATTCTTCAAATAATTCTTCTTTTATTTTATTTAGGCTCTTTTCTAGAGACATGAAAAAAGAAGAGTTAGGAAGTTTTTATTTATTGTTGTTCTAGAATATATCCCCAAAAACTTTTTAAGCGAACTCTCTCTTGTTCATTTATCATGGCACTACAAAAAAAAGATTTTATTGAAATCGACTTTACTGGAAAGATAAAGGATGGAGGAGTTTTTGATTCAACGAAGAAAAAAGAGCTTGAGAGCTCTGGAATTCAGGGAAATCCTAAGCCTTTTGTTTTTTCTCTTGGGCAGAAAATGTTTCTTGAAGCGATAGATGAATATTTAATTGGAAAAGAAGTTGGGAAAAAATACACTATTGAATTAACTCCCGAAAAAGCATTTGGTAAAAGAGACCCTAAACAGCTTCAAATGATTCCTTTGAAAGTTTTTTATCAGCATCAAATAAATCCTGTTCCTGGGGCCTCATTTAATTTCGATGGGAAAATTGCAAAGATTCTAACTGTTTCTGGAGGAAGAGTAATGGTTGATTTTAATAATCCTCTAGCTGGAAAAGACATTATTTATGACATTGAGGTGAAAAGAAAAGTTGACGACTTGAATGAACAAGTTAAAGCTCTTAATGATTTCTTTTTTAGAAGAGAAGTTGAATTTGAGATTGAAGACAAAAACTTGAAAATGAAAGTTGATGATCAGATTGGACAATTTGCTGAAATGTTTAAAGAACAGTATAAGGAAATCTTGGGATTGGACTTGCAAATTATTAAGCCATTGCCAAAAGCTGATAAAAAAGAAGGTGCTGGAAAAGTCGAGAAAAAAGATTCTGAAGAGAAGGGCGAAACTAAAAATTAATTATCCAAAAATTTTCTTTAGGAGGCTTCCTACTTTTTTATTCAATCTATCTAAATGATAAACATCTTTTATTTCTGCAAGGTTTCCGTAAAGAAAATCTTTTAGAGATTGACTTGTTTCTATTCTGTTGAGCTCTATATCTTTGGAAAGCGTTCCTTTTCTTTGATATTCGTCCAATAATAATTCGAATCTTTCTAAATGAACGGGATAAGAAGTTATGTAGAATTGTCCTTTTTTGTTCGAAAGAGTATTCAATAAGTTTTCTCTAGAATTTTTAGATTTATAGTCTACAGAAAGATTTTCCTTTGAGACTCCAGCTAATAAAAAATAGTCTTCCATGGTTAAATCATGGGGCTCTTTTATCCAAGGTTTTTCTGGATCTGATCCGATTCCAGTGAGAATGTAACTTGATTCTTTTCCTCCAAGACTAAATGCCTTTTTAGCTCTCGCTAAATTATGTTTGAGATTACCTCCTGTCGGAACAATTATCCTTTTCTTGCTCATAAAGTATTAATTATAGAGTAGTATATAAATTTTGCCAAACGCAAAAACAATACAACAATTTTTATAAAAGAAGTTTATCTTAAATAATCATGGCAGAATTTTATGAAAATAATTCTAATCAAGAAGGCAGCTCTAAAACTAGAGATATCGACCAAGAGCTTGAGGAGATGGTGAAGAAGCAGGCTGCGAAAATAAAAGTTATCGGTATCGGTGGTGGAGGAAATAATTCATTGTCTCGAATGAGAGAGATTGGGATTAGAGGTGGAGAGCTTATTGCAATTAATACTGATGCTCAAGATTTACTTTATGCTAATGCCGATCAAAAAATTTTAATCGGTAAGGAATTGACGCAGGGGCTTGGTGCTGGGAGCAATCCTTCTGTTGGTCGTGAGGCTGCAAAAGAATCAGAATCAGAGATCAAAAAGAAGCTAGGAAATTCAGATATGGTTTTTATTACATGTGGACTTGGGGGTGGAACGGGTACTGGAGCTGCACCAGTTGTTTCGAGTATTGCAAAGAAGCAGGGAGCCTTGACTATCGGAGTTGTTACAATGCCTTTTACAATTGAGGGGCAAAAAAGGGTTGAAAATGCTGTTCTTGGTCTTGAGAAAATGGAAGCAAATGTAGATACATTGATAGTTATACCAAACGATAAACTTCTTGAACTTGCTCCGGATTTACCTTTGCACACCGCGTTCAAAATTGCGGACGAGATTCTAACAAATGCTGTTAAAGGGACTACTGAATTGGTTACGACTTCGGGGTTGGTGAACTTAGATTTTGCAGATATTAAAGCTGTTATGGTCAATGGAGGAGTTTCTTTAATTGGGATGGGAGAGTCAGATACCGAAAATAGATCTGATGACGCTGTTGCGAAGGCGATTCATAATCCTTTACTTGATGTAGATATTTCTGACGCGAAAGGAGCGTTGGTGAATATAATTGGAGGTCCGAACATGAGTTTGGACGAATGTAAAAATATTATCGAGGCTGTAGGAAATAAACTTAGCTCTGATGCGAAAATGATTTGGGGAGCGAAGATTTCTCCGGATATGGATAAAACAATAAGAGTTTTGTTAATTGTTACAGGGGTTAAAAGTTCTCAGATTATGGGAGGATTAGGTCTTTCTATGGAAGATATTCAATCTAAAGAAATTGAAGA
>CAYVFP010000019.1:0-2042 GCA_964451055.1 Candidatus Woesearchaeota archaeon | reverse complement strand
TTGTTCTTGAAGACAATAATTATTAAAAACAGATTGTTGCTATTTCTACTATGGGAATCGAAAAAGGATTGCATCCGATTAATTATGTGATGAAGTTTGTTAAGTCGGGAGAAGAATTTAGTCTCGAAGATGTTTTGAGAATGTCTAAGATTGAAGATGAATCTGTCCTGAATTCTGTCTTATTAAATTTATCAAGAGAGGGATATGTTCGGTTTGATTGCAATTCTGGAAAGTATGTTCCAGATAGAAAAGTGAAATACCTCAAAAATTTTAGATAGATTTAAAAAAAGTTTTCTTAAATAATTATTATGAGAAAAAATTTAGAGATTAATTTAAAAGATGGTATTTTGAATTCGGAAGGGAAAAGATATTTTATTGGGTGCCCCATAATGGCCAAGTATAAATTTATCGAGAATTATATTGAAGGAGAGATTAAAGGGATTTTGGATATCTCGTATGAGAACAAAGAAAGTAGAAATGATTACAAAAGAACATTTATTGAGCTTTGTGGAAATAATGAGAATATTGAGCTTTATGAATTTAGGAATAAAAATGTCTTGATTGGGTTGAGAGATGGCGGAGTTTTAATTGAATAATTTTAAAAACTCTTTTTTTCTAATTTTAATATGAAAGCGTTAAAAGATTTGAAAGCATTTTGGAAAAAGAGTAAGAGAGTTTGGATTGTTATGAAAAAACCAACTAAAAAAGAATATCAGCTTACTGCGAAAGTGACTGCTCTTGGAATCCTTATTTTGGGAACGATTGGTTTTTTAATTATGATTCTATTCCAGATTACTGGGCTGAAATAATTCCTATTGTTGAAAAGAAGACTTTATAGGTGCCCACGGGAGTTCAAAAAATCTAAGATTTTTAGCTATAAACTTATTTCTCATTTCAAATCCCTGAGATGCGACTCCAAAAACTTTATAAACTAATATTCTCAATTAAATATATCTACTTCTTAAGATTTAAGAGGTAGTGGATACACAATAAAATGATTTTTATTATCAAAGTACAAACAAACAAGGAAGAAAGGGCTGTAGAATTAATTGCAGACAGAGTTAAGAAAAAAGGGATCTCGGTTTTTTCTGTTTTGAGGCCGCACGGAGTTAGAGGGTATATTATTCTCGAGGCTGAAGATAGAGATTCTGCTGAAGAAGCTTCTTTTAATCTTCCTTACGTGAAGGGAATTCTTGGAAGAACAATTTCTTATGATGAAATTCAGGGAATGGTTGAGCCTAGTGCGACTACAATTTCTATCCAAGAAGGAGATATTGTTGAGATGATTGGATCTACTCTTAAGGGAGAGAAAGCAAAAGTTATTAGAATTGATAAACAGAAAGAAGAAGTTGTTGTTAGTTTGCTTGGAGCTGCGATTCCATTACCGGTAACATTAAAAATAGATAATGTTAAAGTTATTAGACGTGAGGAGGACGAAGAATAATGAACGTTAAACTTTTAGTTGAAGGTGGAGCAATGAAACCTGGACCTGCTTTGAGCCAGAAACTTGGACCTGCAGGAATTAATATTGGACAGGTTATTTCTAAAGTTAACGAAGCTACTCAAGGATTTAAGGGGATGAAAGTTCCAGTTGAACTTAATGTTGATACAAAGACTAAAGATTTCGAGGTGGAGGTTTTCTCGCCGCCTGTTTCGGAGCTGTTAAAAAAAGAACTTGGAGCAGATAAGGGTTCTGGGGCTCAGTTAAAACTTAACGCGGGAAACATGGGAATAGAACAGATTATCAAAGTTGCAAATACTAAAATGCCAAATCTTTTGTGCAATAATTTGAAGACTTCAGTTAAAACAGTCTTGGGAAGTTGTGTGAGTTTGGGAATTCTTGTTGAAAATAAGCCTGCAAAAGAAGTTGAGGAAGATGTTGATGAAGGAAAATATGATAAGCAAATTAATGAGGTTATTACAGAAGTTTCAGAAGAGAAAAAAAAGGAATTAGAAGAATATTACAAAAAGATTAGAGTTGGTCAGGACAAAGTAATTGCTGCCGAGAAAAAGGAAGCAGAAGCTAAGGAAGCAAAAGCTAA